>JAJUJN010000322.1 GCA_029265335.1 Alcaligenaceae bacterium | reverse complement strand
CGTAGACACCATGGAAGAAGTGTCACGCACTTACCCGAACGCCACTCAGCGTTACCTGTAATACCGCGCGGTTGACCAGGTGAGCAGCACCCGGCAGGGAGCCATCAGGCTCTGCCCCGCCGGGTGGCCGCGAGCCTAGGGGCCCCGGCCCTTCCTTCGTGACTCCCTCCCTTCTCTACCCCAGAAGCAGTGCGTCATCGGCAAGTTTCTCGCCACGCACCTCTTCGAACATCTTCAGCAAGTCTGGCACATCGAGCCCTCTGCGCTCTTCTCCTGCCACATCCAACACCACTTTCCCCTGATGCAACATGACCGTGCGATCGCCCACGTCTAGGGCTTGACGCATGCTGTGCGTGACCATCATGGTGGTGAGCTTTTGCTCCGCCACAATGCGCGCCGTGAGGTCGAGCACAAAGGTTGCCGTGCGCGGGTCGAGCGCTGCCGTATGCTCATCGAGCAAAAGGATGCGCGATGGTTGCAGCGCTGCCATCAACAGGCTCACCGCCTGACGCTGCCCGCCCGACAGCAGGCCGATGCGATCGTTCAAACGGTTCTCGAGCCCCAAACCCAAGATCGCCACCCGTTCGCGAAATTGTTCGCGCAGATCGCGATTGAGCGCCGGTCGAAACCCTCGCTTGCGACCCCGTGACCAGGCGAGCGACATGTTCTCTTCGATAGTGAGGTCTTCGCAGGTGCCAGCCAGGGGATCCTGAAACACACGCGCAACCATGCTGGCTCGTTGCCAGACCGGGCGACGGGTGACGTCGATGTTGTTGATTTCCACCGTGCCCGAATCCACCGCTAGATCACCGGAGATTGCGTTGAGGAAGGTGGACTTGCCGGCGCCGTTCGAACCGATGACAGTCACGAACTGCCCTGCTGGAATCTGAAGGCTCAGGCCGCGCAATGCGCGGGTTTCGATGGGCGTGCCGGGGTTGAAAGTAATGGCAAGGTTATTGGCCCTCAGCATGTCAGGACTCCTTCGCGGACACTTTGGTTCGCTTGAACTTGCGTTTGATGAGCGGCAACACCAGAGCGATCGTGACCAGCACCGCCGTGACCAGGTTCAGATCCTGCGCATGCAGTCCAATGAAATCGCTGTTGAGCGCTAGCGCAATGAAGAACCGGTAAAGGATGGCGCCTACGATGACCGATAGTGTGATGATGAACATGCGGCGCGAAGGCATGATGCTCTCACCGATAATCACTGCGGCCAGCCCGATCACGATGGTGCCGATACCCATGGAGATATCGGCGCCGCCCTGCGTTTGCGCGAACAAAGCGCCTGCGAGGGCCACCAACGCGTTCGATAAGGCCATGCCGCCAAGAATCGAGCGACCCGTGGCCACCCCCTGCGAGCGCGCCATACGGGGGTTGGAGCCGGTGGCTCGCATGGCCAGGCCACTGCGGGTGGAAAAGTACCAGTCGAGCACAAGCTTGGCGACAATCACCACCAGCACCAACAGCAGCGGCCGTTCGATGTAATCGGGGAACCATCCTGGCAGGGACAAAGAAAACACCGTGGGTTCCATGATGAGCGGGATATTGGGGCGCCCCATGATGCGCAAGTTCACTGAATAGAGCGCGATCATCATCAGGATACTGGCCAGCAGATCCATGATGCGCAGGCTCACGTTGAGCCAACCCGTAATGAAACCGGCCACGGCGCCCGCCAGCATGGCAAAGAGCGTGGCAGTAAATGGATCGAAGCCGTTGACGATAAACACGGCGGCCACCGCAGCTCCCAGGGGGAAACTGCCATCCACCGTGAGGTCGGGGAATCGCAGGACGCGAAACGAAATGAGCACACCGAGAGAAACCAGGCCAAAAATGAGCCCGATCTCGAGAGCGCCCATCAAGGAGAACAGAGACATGTTGGGTATCCTGTTAGGGGCGCACGACGCCGACGGCCCGGAAATCGACCGGGCCGTGGCTCATGGCAGCTTGTAGGATGACGTGGCAGAGCTTGCCAACAGGGTTGCTACGGAAAGCACCCGTTTGGCGGCTGCGATCGCCATGCGAAGCCCGAGGCCAACTTGACAGAGCGTAGCCCCGGGTTTCTTGCCTTACCGAATGACTTCGGAAGCGTCGTCGAGGACGTCTTGCGGCACTTCAACGCCCTGCGCTTCGGCGGCCTTCAAGTTGACGAAGAGATCGAGGTTTTCGCTACGCTGCGAAGCGATGTCGCCGGGATTTTCGCCGTTGAAGATGCGCAGCACGATTTTGCCGGTTTGGCGACCGATGTCGTAGTAGTTCAGGCCCAGCGCAGCGATTGCGCCACGCTTCACGCTATCGGTATCGGCCGCAATCAGGGGCGTTTTGGTTTCGTTGCCCATTTTCACCAGCGATTCATAGGCCGACACCACGTTGTTGTCGGTGCTGGTATAGATGACATCGACGTTGCCCGCGAGGCGGCCAGCCGCCGAGGTGACGTCGACCGTGCGCGGTGCAGCCGCTTCTACCAGTTCCATGTTGAACTGCGGCAGCAGCTCCTTCATGCGCTCCACCACCACGGCCGAGTTCGCTTCGCCCGGGTTGTAGACCATGCCCACGCGTTTGGCATCCGGCAGAATGCGCTTGATGAGCTTGATCTGCTCTTCGAGTGCAAGTTCATCTGACACGCCAGTGACGTTGGTGCCCGAGGGCTCGAAACTGGGCACGAGTTGGGCTACCACAGGATCGGTGACCGCCGTATAGACCACGGGGATGTCTTTGGTGGCCGCCACAACCGCCTGCGAAGTTGGTGTGGCGATGCCTACGATGACATCGGGGCGCGCACCGACGTACTGACGGGCAATTTGGGCGGCCGTGCCAACGTTACCCTGCGCGCTCTGATATTCCCACTTGAGGTTTTCGCCTGCCACGTAACCAGCATCGGCCAACTCATCCTTCACCCCGTCTCGAACGGAATCGAGAGCCGGATGCTCGACAATAGCCAGCACGGACACTGCTTTTTGTTCTTGTGCCTGGGCCGGGAGCAGTGCGGCTACGCCGAGCAAGGCTGCGCCCACGAGAGCGCTGAGTTTTGCAGGTTGAAACAACATGGAACATCTCCTGAATATCCGAATGTAGGCGGAATGGCGCCGTGGTTTAACCAGTGGCAACACCATATGACGCTAGTCTACCCAAGAAACCGCAAAATCACACCGGGGAAGTTACTGAGTCGCAGCGCATTGACTTGG
>JAJUJN010000207.1 GCA_029265335.1 Alcaligenaceae bacterium | reverse complement strand
CTGCCTTATCGTCGTAAGCGGCCAGCAGCACGTTCAGGTCTTTGACGAGGTCGGCGCCGATCACTGCGCGACCGGATGTGTCCACGTGGTTGGCTACCCTGCGCAGGAATATCTGGGCGTCGCCCGTACTCAGGTTGCCAATGGTGGAGCCGGGGAAGAACGCGGCCCGGCCCTGCAGCGGAATGTCGCTGGGCAAGTCGATAGACTGCATGAAGTCGGCCACCACCGGGCGAATTCGCAAGCTGGGGAAGTGCGAGCGCAAACGTTCCGCGGTTTGCTGCAGAAACTCGTCGGCGATGTCGATGGGCACATACCACTGCAGTGCCTTGAGGTGAGGCAGCAATAGCTCGGTTTTGACCGATGCCCCCGCGCCGTACTCGAGGAGCACCGGGTGGCCGGCCAGAAAGTGGGCAATTTCGGTGCCCTGTTCGTGCAGAATGCGGGTTTCGGTGCGCGCGGGATAGTACTCGGGCACCTGGGTGATGTCTTCGTAAAGTTCCGAACCGCGCTGATCGTAGAGCCAACGGCTCGAGATGGTTTTGGGTGTTGCAGCAAGGCCGCGAAGCACGGCGGCGGCAAACTCCGAGTGGAAGGGGGCGGAGTGGGGTTCGGGCATTATGCGGCATCCATGGCCAAGCGAACGCCGGTGAACTGCCAGCGCGCCGACGGCACGAAAAAGTTGCGGTAAGTGGCTCGGGTGTGGTGATCCGGGGTCACGCAGGAGCCTCCCCGAAGCACATATTGTCCAGACATGAACTTGCCGTTGTACTCGCCCACGGCACCGGGTTCCGGACGAAAACCGGGGTAGGGCGAGAAGGCGCTGGAGGTCCATTCCCAGACATCACCAAAGAGCTGTGCCGGGTGGTCTTGAGTCAGCGGTGGCGCGGGCAGGGGACGCAGAAAGCCCGAGCCGGCGAAGTTGCCTTGCAGCGGCGCAGCGCGTGCCACGGTTTCCCATTCGGCTTCGGTCGGCAACCGCGCACCGGCCCAGCGGGCGAAGGCGTCGGCTTCGTAGAGGCTGATGTGGCATACCGGTGCGGCCGGGTTGAGCGGTTGCATGCCGGCCAAGGTCATTGAGCACCAGCCCTCTTGGGGGTCGTGCTGCCAGTAGGCGGGGGCTTGCCATTGCGCCTGTTGGGCATAGGCCCAACCGTCGGACAGCCACAGCAAAGGGTTCTGATAACCCCCGTCGGCCATGAACTCCTGCCACTCCGCATTGGTGATCAAACGATTGGCCAGACGCCAGGGCTGGACATACACGGGATGGGCCGGGGTTTCGCAGTCGAAGGCGAAGCCGCTGCCATCGTGTCCCATCGTTACCAGACCGCCCTCATAAGCGGTGTAGTTAAGCGGGGTGGGAGTGCTCGAGGGTTGAGCGAGCGGGGGCTCGAGTTCGTGATAGGCGGGCCGCAGCGGATTCTGGGCGAATAAATGCAGGATGTCGGTAAGAAGCAGTTCCTGGTGTTGCTGTTCGTGATGACAGCCGAGCTCGATGAGCTTGGCGAACTCGGACTGATCGTGGCTCGCGAGCTGCGCCAGCATGCGGGTCATGGCGTCGTCGACATGGGTTCGGTATGCCCGCACTTCGTCGAGGCTGGGGCGGGTGAGCAGGCCGCGTTGCGGGCGGGCATGGCGCTCACCGATGCTCTCATAATAGGAATTGAAGAGGTAGTCGAACTGCGGATGAAACTCCTGATAGCTGGGCAGACCTGCCTTGAGCACCATGGTTTCGAAGAACCAGCTGGTGTGGGCCAGATGCCATTTGGCAGGGCTGGCCTCGGTCATGGATTGGGCCGTGGCGTCGGCATCCGACAGCGGCGCTGCCAGGGCAGCAGTGGTGGCCCGAGTGTGGGAATACAAACCGGCAAGCGTGAATGCTGGCACAGGCGCTCCTGATCGGCAGAACCGTTTGAGGGTTGGCTCTGCTGTCGTTGGGTATGCTGACAGAATCTAACCGAAAATCGGTGTCGGGCAAAAGGGCGGCGTGTGAATCGTGCAAACCCTGGCAGGCCGCAAGTTCGGGGTTGCGACCCTATCCGCGTCATGCGTTCAGCTTGGCGGCGGCAGAAGCGAAGGGGCTTGTTACCATGACGGAAACGAGTTTTTCTGCGTGGTGGCCCCTGTGACAAGTAACAACTTCGAGGCCGTGCAGGCATATCTCTCTGCGGCCGAAACGCATAACCTCGGCCAAGCGCCCTCGTGCGTGCGCACCCATGCCGCTTGGGTGGTATTGGCTGGCTCCACAGCACTCAAGCTGAAACTTCCCGTTCATTATCACTACCTCGACTTCTCCACACCCCAGAAGCGGCGGGCCATGCTGGAGCGTGAGTTGCAAGTCAACCAAGAGCTGGGCTCCACCTTGTACCGGGATGTGGTGCCGGTCACCCGCGAGGCCGACGGTTCCCTGATTCTTGGCGGTAAAGGCCAGCCCGTGGAATGGGTGCTGCGCATGGATCGTTTCAACAGCGACGATTTGCTGGCGAGTGTGGCAGACCACGAGGGCATCAACGAACCGCTGGCAGCCCAATTGGGAATCCTGGTGGCACGGCAGCATCGATCGCTGCCGCCGCAACCCACCGCACAGGCTCATGTGGCGGTGCAGTCGCTGCTTCACGATCTTGTCCAGAGTCTGCAGGAACTTGCGGGCACCCGCAGTCACGGCGCTGCGGTCATTGCTGGCGCGGATGCCGCGCAAATGGTGCAACACTGGGCAACTGCCGCGCAGCAGGCTTTACAAAAAAACCAGCATTTATTGGATGAGCGGGGCCGGCAAGGCTGGGTGCGGCGCTGCCACGGCGACCTTCATCTGGGCAACCTCGCCATGGTGGCCGGCGAGCCGCAAACGTTTGATGCCCTGGAGTTCGATGAGTCATTGGCCACCATCGACCTCTTCTACGACCTCGCGTTTCTGCTAATGGATCTGGTGTTCCGGGGTGAGCCGGGTGCCGCTGGGCATGTTCTGAGTCGCTATCTACTGGAATGGAACCAGGTTGAAGTGGAAGATGGCCTGGCCACGCTGCCCTTGTTCATGAGTTTGCGGGCCGCAGTGCGCGCGATGGTGACGGCGCAACGCAGCGATCTTGCTGGGGGCGACGCAGAGCTAGCCAGCGAGGCTCGTGCTTATCTCGACGCCGCAGTGACCTATCTGGACGTGACCGCGCCGGTTCTGGTCGGTGTCGGCGGCTTGTCGGGCAGCGGTAAATCGACGTTGGGGCGAGCCTTGATGCCGCATCTGGGTCGGCCCATGGCCTTGTTACTACGCTCTGATTTACTGCGCAAACGCCAATGGAGCTGTGACGAGTATGAGCGTCTGCCTTCCTCCGCCTACACTCCGGATGCTTCCGTACAGGTGTACCAACAAATGCGCGAACAGGCGGCCAGAGCGCTGCGCGCCGGCCTCTCGGTGATCGCAGATGCCGTGCATCTGCAGCCTCAAGAGCGCGACGACCTGGCTCACGTAGCCCGGCAAAACCAGGTGCCTTTTATTGGGGTTTGGCTCGACGCGCCTTTGGCCGAACTCGAGCGCCGTATCGCCGACCGTCGCGGCGACGCTTCCGACGCCGACGTTGCGGTACTCGCTCGTCAGGCCCAGCAAAGCCCGGGTGAAATCCGCTGGCGCCGGCTTGACGCCACCGACCCCGACCGCCTTCAGCATGTGCTCGCTTGGGTGGAACAGGCCAGAGCCTCAATGGAGTGAGGCCGTGGCGGCCGTTCAGGATGCTCCTGTCGTCAGACATTCCACGTTGCTGCGGTTCTCGGGATTGACCCTGTCACGCGGGCTCGAATCGACCTCTCAACAGGGAAAACCCGTAAGGACAAGCCATTTCTTGACCGTCATCATGAATAGTTACCCGGCGCGACCCACGGATTTCATTCGTGCCGGCCCATCACACTACCGCCCCCATTCCCCAGCTCCTGCATCATGTCCACCACGCACCCTACCGCATCTGCCCATCTGCTCGAAGGCCTGAACGACCTCGGCATCCAATATCTGTTCTGCAATCTTGGCACTGATCACGCACCCCTCATCGAGGAGATGGCGCGCTGGCAGGAACAAGGCAAGCCCCTCCCCGAAGTGGTGCTTTGTCCCCACGAGAACACCGCCATGCACATGGCGGCAGGCTACGCCATCGCCACTGGCCGGGGTCAGGGTGTGCTGGTACACGTCGATGCGGGTACAGCCAATGCTGCCATGGCCATGCACAACCTGTATCGGGCGCGTATTCCGGTGCTGCTGATGGCGGGCAAGGCGCCGTTCACCACCTACGGTGAGTTGCCGGGCGGTCGGCAAAGTTATGTGCATTTCGTTCAGGAGCCCTACGATCAGGGCAGTGTGGTGCGCCCTTACGTGAAATGGGAGTACAGCCTGCCGGTGCCTCATATGACGCGAGAGGTGCTCGCCCGCGCGGTTACCGTGATGCAGTCCGACCCCATGGGCCCCAGCTATCTCATGTTGCCACGCGAAGTGTTGGCGGCCGAGGCGCCCCCAGTGGCCGAGGGGCATCGTCGCAGCCTGGAATCGAGACCGGTGCGGGCCGGTGGCGTGCCCGAAGCTTCGCTCGCCGAGGTTGTACAGCGCTTGCTAGCAGCCAAAGAGCCACTGCTCATCACGGGCTATGCCGGCCGCAATCCAGCCGTGCCGCTACTCATCGAAGAG
>JAJUJN010000268.1 GCA_029265335.1 Alcaligenaceae bacterium | reverse complement strand
GGGCACTTCGCCGCGCTTGAGCTCAATCACCAGCCGCATGCCGTCTTTGTCGGACTCGTCGCGAATATCGGAGATACCTTCGATCTTCTTCTCGTTGACGAGCTCGGCCATGCGCTCCTGGAGCGTCTTTTTATTGACCTGATAAGGCAGTTCGTCGACCACGATGGCTTGGCGGCCACCGCGATCCATGTCTTCGAAGTGCGTGTTGGCACGCATGACTACCCGACCACGCCCCGTGCGGTAGCCCTCGCGAACGCCCACCATGCCGTAGATTGTGGCGCCGGTGGGAAAGTCGGGCGCGGGAATGCGTTCGATGAGATCGTCTACCGAACAATCGGGGTGGCGCAACGCGTAAAGGCAGCCCTCGACCACTTCGCCCAGGTTGTGGGGCGGAATATTGGTGGCCATGCCCACAGCAATGCCCGAACTGCCATTGACCAGCAGATTGGGTAGCCGCGACGGCAGAAGCAGCGGCTCTTTTTCGCTGTCGTCGTAGTTGGGGCCGAAATCGACGGTTTCTTGGTCGATGTCGGCCAGCATCTCGTGGGCGATGCGGGCCAGGCGGATTTCGGTATAGCGCATGGCCGCCGGGCTGTCGCCGTCGACCGAACCGAAGTTGCCCTGGCCGTCGACCAGCATGTAGCGCATGGAGAAGTCTTGCGCCATGCGCACGATGGTGTCGTACACCGCCTGGTCGCCGTGCGGGTGATACTTACCGATGACGTCGCCAACGATCCGCGCCGACTTCTTATAGGGGCGGTTCCAATCGTTATTGAGCTCGTGCATGGCGAAGAGCACACGCCGGTGCACGGGCTTGAGGCCATCTCGCACATCGGGCAACGCTCGCCCCACGATTACGCTCATGGCGTAATCGAGGTAGCTGCGACGCATTTCTTCTTCCAGCGAGACCGGCAAGGTCTCCTTGGCAAAGGATTCCATAGGTTCCTGACTGAATATGCCGGGCGCCAGCAGCCCCCGACGGGGAGTGAAAGCGCTCGGCGGGCAAGCTCACGAGTTTATCATCTGCCCGTTCGCCTCAGTAACGCTCCCGAAAACTCGGGGGCAGCAGGGTGGCACCGAGCCGGTGGACGTCGCGCGCACGCCACCAAACCCGGTTCCGGCGGCTGCAACGGTGGATTGTGGGCAAAAACCAACATAAAGCGCGCATATCGTGCGTGAAATCGGCATTACGCTTGCGGTGCTTCTACGGGCATTCCACAATGAATTCATGGGTATTGTCCGTCATCCGTCGGTCATCGAGCCTAGGCATACTGGCGTCAACGGTCATGTCTGTGGCCGCAAAAACGCTTTGAAACACATAGGCTCATTGCTATACTGGCCCTCGTCTGTCCGTCCCGGCGGACATCTGTTCCCATTACCTTCTGCGGCGGGGGTTCGCTGCGAAACTCACAATTTCCGCTTCAAGCTCACGAGGAGAAACATGAATAAGCCCTCAAAAATCGCTCTGGCGCTTGCGTTCGCCGCAACCACCGTTGCCGGCACCGCTTCCGCTCAACAAGTTCGCGCCGTCGCTGATCCTGCCGTCATCGCACAGAATCTCGGCAAAGGACAAAACAACTGGGTGAACGTCTCGGGTCTGCCCTGGATGAACGGCACCGGCCAACTCTGCTGGCGCAACGCCTTCTGGACACCCGAAACCGGCCTGCCCGGCTGCGACGGCACCATCATTGCGGCCGCTCCGGAGCCCGAGCCCACGGTCACCCCCACGTCCGAGAAAGTCGTCTTCGACGCCGACACCTTCTTCGACTTCGACAAATACAACATCAAGCCCGACGGCCGCGCCATGCTCGATGAGCTTGCTCGCCAGATTCAGCAGATCGACCTCGAAGTGGTACTCGCAGTTGGTTACACCGACTCCATCGGTACCGAAGAATACAACCTCGGCCTGTCCAACCGCCGTGCCAACGCCGTCAAAGAGTATCTCGTGTCGCGCGGCGTAGACGCCAACCGCATCTACACCGAAGGCAAGGGCGAGTCCGATCCCATCGCTTCCAACGCCACTGCCGAAGGCCGTGCAATGAACCGTCGCGTAGAGATCGAAGTCGTCGGCACCCGCCGTTGATTCATCTCCGCAGCGCTCCCTCCGGGTGGTTCTCCACCCGGGGTAGCCGCCTTCATCCGCGTGGGTAGAATAAGGGCCTGGCACATGCCAGGCCTTTTTGTTGTGCCTGTTGGCAACCAGCCAGGCCGCAGTTTCTTGCAGTGCTGGCGCCAGCAGCCGAACCTCTCAACGAGCCCGCCATGAACACTACCACCCGCAACGTCGATCAAACCGAACTGGCCAAGTTCAGTGCGCTGGCTTCGCGCTGGTGGGATCCCAACAGCGAGTTCAAGCCGCTGCATGCCATCAACCCCTTGCGTCTGCAATGGATTGCCGATATTGCCGGCCCGCTCAAGGATCAACGCGTGTTGGATGTGGGCTGCGGCGGCGGCATTCTGGCCGAGAGCATGGCCGTGCGCGGCGCCAAGGTAACCGGCATCGACCTCGCCCAGAAGCCTCTCACGGTGGCACGCCTGCACAGCCTGGAATCCGGTGTGCCGGTCAATTATGAGTGCATTGCCGCCGAGGAACTGGCCGCGCGAGAGCCCGGCAGCTACGACATCGTCACCTGCATGGAAATGCTCGAGCACGTACCCGACCCCTCGTCGGTCGTCCGCGCCTGCGCCACGCTGGTGCGCCCTGGTGGTCACGTCTTCTTCTCCACGCTCAACCGCAATCTCAAATCTTTCCTGCAAGCCATTGTGGCCGCAGAGTTTGTTTTGCGTTTGCTGCCTCAGGGCACGCACGATGACGAGAACTTTTTGCGCCCGTCCGAGCTGGCGCTTGCCGCTCGCCAGGCAGGGTTGCAAATTACCCACCTACGCGGGCTTACCTACAACCCCTTCACCGATCGCTACCGCCTCACCCGCAGCACCGAGGTGAATTACCTGATGGCCACGCGCCGACCCGAATGACTTCTGCTCCTATCGTTCTGTTCGACTTCGACGGCACCCTGGCCGACACCGCCCCCGGCCTGGCCCAGGCTGCCAATCGGCAACGCGCCCAACGCGGGCTTGAGCCCCTGCCCTACGAGCAGCTGCGACCAGCCGCTTCGCAGGGCGCGCGTGGGCTGTTGCGCACTGCGCTAGATCTCCACCCCGAACACGCCGATTACATCGCCACCCGCGATGAATTTCTGCGCGACTATGCCGAACTCATGTATGAGCATTCGGCTTTGTTTCCCGGCATTCCCGAATTGCTCAGCCAGTTGCAAGGCCATGGCATGGCGTGGGGCATCGTCACCAACAAGCTCACCGACCTCACCGAACCTCTGGTGAAGTATCTGCAGTTGCAGCCGGCCGTGGTGTTGTGCGGTGATACCACGCCGCATTTCAAGCCCCACCCCCAGCCCCTGCTCCATGCAGCAGCCGCCCTCGGAGTAGATACCTCGCAGTGCCTTTATGTGGGCGACGACCTGCGCGACGTGCAGGCCGGCCGAGCCGCGGGAATGACCACTGTGGCCGCCGAATGGGGTTATGCCGGCGGCGGTGGGCCACTCAGCGCCTGGGGGGCCGACCACGTCGTGCAAAGCCCGGAGCACACCTGGGCCCTTATCGCCGCCATCAAACAGGCTTAAGCCATCGGTGGTTTCTAACCAGTGTGGTGGGCGCACCACGTGCATCGCCTCACCGCGTGGTGTCTAGGGAACGCCAGCCCTGATTCTTGCTTGCGGGC
>JAJUJN010000164.1 GCA_029265335.1 Alcaligenaceae bacterium | reverse complement strand
GGGTGAAGATTCCGCAACTGGGCGGGGTCAGTATTGGCGACGACGTCGAGATCGGCGCCAACACTACCATCGACCGCGGTGCGCTCGACGACACCGTGGTGGAGCAGGGCGTGAAGCTCGACGATCAAATCATGGTGGGTCACAACGTGCGCATTGGCGCCCACACCGCCATTGCCGCGTGCACCGGCATTGCAGGCTCTACCACCATCGGCGCCAGGTGCCAGATTGGCGGCGCCGCCATGATCGGCGGGCATTTGCAGATCGTGGACGACGTAGTGATTTCCGGCGGCACTTCAGTGCCGTCGTCGGTCACTGCGCCCGGACAGTATACTTCGCTCTACCCGCTGGCCGAGCACGCCGAATGGCAACGCAATGCCGCGGTGGTGCCACAGCTCTCGCGCTTGCGCAAACAGTTGCGCGCGCTCGAACGCCGCCTCCCGCAGGCCGAGCCCGACACCTGATTCCCAGTTCGAACCGACCTCGGTTGCGGCCTTCGCGCTGCAGCCGGTGGTTGGTGTGATTGCTGCTGGGCAACTGCCCAGCCCAAATACGGCGTCAACCCGCAGGAAACCTCATGGAACTCGACATCAAAGCCATTCTTGACTGTCTGCCGCATCGCTACCCGATGCTGCTCATCGATCGTGTAATCGATGTGAAACCGGGTGAGTCGATCGTGGCGCTCAAGAATGTGTCGATCAACGAACCGTTCTTCAACGGGCACTTCCCTCACTACCCGGTCATGCCCGGCGTGCTCATTCTCGAAGCCCTGGCGCAGGCCGCGGCCATCATGTCTTTCATGGGCGAAGGCGCCAAACCGGAAGACAACATGGTCTATTATTTCGCCGGCATCGACGGCGCGCGCTTCCGTCGCCCGGTGGTGCCGGGCGATCAGCTGCGTCTGGAAGTGAAAATGGGGCGCGCCATGCGTGGCGTGGGCAAGTATCATGGCAAGGCTTACGTGGGTGACAGCATCGCGGCGGAGGCCGACCTGATGTGCGCCATGCGCAAACTCGAAGGTTGATCTGTGGCACAAATTCATCCTGCCGCGGTGGTCGACCCCGCCGCCCAGCTGGCCGACGACGTCACCATCGGGCCTTTCACTCAAGTGGGGCCGCACGTGCAGATCGGCGCGGGCACTCAGGTGGGCGGTCATTGCACACTCACCGGGCATACCCGAATCGGGCGCAATAACCGCTTCATCGGGTTTTGCTCCATCGGGGCACCACCGCAAGACAAAAAATACGCCGGCGAGCCCACTCGCCTGGAGATCGGCGACCACAATACCGTGCGTGAGTTCGTCACCATCCACACCGGCACCGCTCAAGATGAGGGCGTCACACGGGTGGGCAGTCATAACTGGATCATGACCTACGTGCATATCGCGCACGACTGCCGCGTGGGCGACCATGTGATTCTGTCGAGCAACGCTCAACTGGCGGGCCATGTCCACGTGCAGGACCACGCGATTCTGGGTGGCTTCACCGGTGTGCATCAGTTCGTCAAGATCGGCGCGCACAGCATGACCGGCGGCCAGGCGCTCTTGCTCCAGGATGTGCCGCCTTATGTCACGGCGGCGGGCAGTCCGGCCAAGCCGGCAGGCATCAATGCCGAAGGGCTGCGGCGGCGCGGCTTCAGCGCCAGCGCCATCCGCACCGTGCGTCAAGCCTACAAGCTGCTCTATCGCAGCGGCCTGGGTCTGGTCGAAGCTCAGGAGCAGATTCAGGAGCTGGCCGCGGCCAACGACGAATCCGCTGCGGTGCTGGCGCCGCTGCAGGTCTTCCTGCAGGAAGCCACGCGCGGCATCATTCGTTGATCTCAGCCATGCGCATCGGCATGATCGCCGGCGAGCCCTCGGGCGATCTCCTGGCCGCGCGCGTGCTGCAAGGTCTGCGGGCGCGTTGCGACTCGCTTCACGCCAATGGCATCGGTGGCCCGCGCATGACAGAGGCGGGCTTCGACGCCTGGTATGCAATGGATCAGTTGAGCGTGTTCGGCTATGTCGATGCGCTGCGGCGACTGCCTTGGTTGCTGGCCATGCGGCGCCAGGTGCTGCGCCGCTGGCTGCATGAGCGGCCTCGGGTTTTCGTGGGCATCGACGCCCCCGATTTCAACCTGGGGGTGGAAGCCAGGCTGCGCAAGGCGGGCGTGCCCACCGTCCATTTCGTGAGCCCCTCGATCTGGGCCTGGCGCGGTGAGCGCATCCACGCCATTCGGCAAGCCGTGTCGCATATGCTGGTGGTGTTTCCCTTCGAAACCGAGATCTACCAGCAAGCAGGGGTGCCCGTTACCTATGTGGGGCACCCGCTCGCGCAGGTCATCCCCATGGAGCCCGATCGCCGCGCCGCCCGCGAGCGTCTTGGTCTGCCACTCGATCGTAGGGTGGTGGCCTTGTTGCCGGGCAGTCGGCAGAGCGAGCTCGCTCAGCTGGCGCCGCGCTTCCTGCAGGCAGCGCAACGCCTGGCCAAAGAGCATCCCGATCTGCGGTTTGTGGTGCCCATGGTGAATGCGGCACGGCGCGGGCAATTCGAAGCCTATCTGCAGCGCTGGCCGGTGGCTGGCCTGCAGTGTCTGGAAGGCAAGTCGTACGATGTGCTGGAAGCCAGCGACGTGGTGATGGTGGCCAGCGGCACAGCCACGCTCGAGGCGGCGCTTTTCAAGCGCCCGATGGTTATCGCCTACGCCGTATCGCCCATGGCGCTTTGGCTCATGCAGCGTAAGTCGGGTCAGGCCACCCCCTATTTGCCTTGGGTGGGATTGCCCAATATCCTTGAGAAGGACTTTGCGGTGCCCGAGCTGTTGCAAGAGGCTGCCACCCCCGAGGCGCTGGCTACAGCGGTAAGCAACTGGCTGACCGACCCGGCCGCCGTGGCGCAGCTCGAAACCCGCTTCACCCGCATGCATCACAGCCTGCGGCTCGATACGCCGCAGCTGGCCGCCAACGCCATTCTCGAGGTAGCCGAGCGTGGATAAATCCACCGAATGTTCTCTGCCAGCGGCGTGCTCCAGCGTCGAGCCGAAACGCACCAACAACGTGCCGGCTGAGTTTGTGCCTGAAGAGCAGTCGCCCTTGCTGTGGCCCGAAGAAGACCCTTTGCAACCGCTGGGTGTGCCGCCCACGGCCATCTGTGGCGTGGATGAAGCGGGCCGCGGCCCGCTGGCCGGGCCCGTGGTGGCGGCCGCCGTGATACTCGATCCCGACTCTCCCGTGCCCGGTCTGGCCGACTCCAAGGCCCTCACCGAGGTGCAACGCACCGAACTTGCCTGGCGCATCCGCGAGCAGGCGCTCGCCTGGTGCATTGCCAGCGCCGACGCGGCCGAGATCGACCAGCTCAATATTTTGCAGGCCACCATGCTAGCCATGCAGCGCGCCGTGGAGGGCGTGGGCCTGCCAGTAAGCCTGGCCCAGATCGATGGCGACCGAGCGCCCCGTTTGGCCTGCAGTGTGCAGCTGGTGATCAAGGGCGACGCGCGCGTGGCCAATATCAGCGCCGCCTCCATTCTGGCCAAGACTGCCCGCGATGCACTCCTGGAACAGTTGCACGAATATTGGCCCATGTACGAGTTTGCCAGTCACAAGGGTTACGCCACGCCGGTGCACCGCGCCACCCTGATCGAGCATGGCGCGAGCCCCGAGCATCGGCGCAGCTTTCGGCCGGTGCGCGACGCGCTCGAAGCCGCCGGCCTGCCTTTGACGCGCGCGCCGGGCACCACCTTGCTGCAGGTACACGAACGCGGCGGCACCGGGCTTGCGACTTTGCCGCCAAGCTATGGAACGGATCTGATGGGCGCGGACCGCCCGACGCCGGTGTTGCCACGCAACCCGCGCTCGCCAGTAAGCGACGGCGTGGTGCCTGCACCTGCGGACCCGCCAGCGCTCCCATGAAAAGCATCAGCTCGCGCAGCAACCCCTGGTTCAAGACCATGCGTCAAAACATACGCCAGGCCGGGCGCGAGCGCGCGCAAGGCGGCGTATGGCTCGAAGGCATCCATTTGTGTCAGGAATACCTGGAGCGGGTAGGCCCGCCCATCTGGGCGATTTTCAGCCATGAAACCCTAACCCCCAATCTTGAGCGGCTGCGGCAGGCCGTGCCTCACGATAGCGTTCGCCTGCTGCCGCCCGACATGCTCGCCCAGCTGGGCGACATCGCAGGCGCTCAGGGCGTGGGCTTCTGGGTGAAGCAACCTCAGGTGGCGCTCCCGGAGCAGCTGAGCGGCGACTGGGTGCTGCTCGACCGTTTGCAAGACCCCGGCAACGTGGGCTCGATTCTGCGCACTTGCGCCGCTGCCGGTGTGCACCAGGTGGGGCTGATCCAGGGCAGCGCTGCAGCCTGGTCGCCCAAGGTGCTGCGGGCGGCCCAGGGGGCACATTTTGCGCTGCAAATCGTGGAAAACCTCAGCGCCGACTGGGTATTGCAGCATCTGCAGGTGCCCTTATGCGTGACCACGCTGGAAGAGGGCGCCAATCTTTACCAGCAAACACTATCCGCGCCCCGCGCCTGGCTATTCGGCCATGAAGGTCAGGGTGTGGAAGCGCACTGGCTCGAGCGGGCCGAGCAGCGTGTGTTCATCCCCCAGGAGCCGCTGGTGGAATCGCTCAATGTCGCGGCTGCGGTGGCGGTGTGCTTGTTCGAGCAGCGGCGGCAGCGACAGAAATTTTCCGAGACAACACCGGAAACTGCGAGTTAAAACGAGAGTTTTCCATCCATGTTCCTTGGCGTCGGCCCTGGCATTGTTGCGCGGTGAGCGCTTGCGTCCGCTTGCTGCAACCACCGCCGAACGCGCGCTGAGCCCTTCGCGTTGGCTGCGATGCCGGGGAGCTTGTGGAGACGGACATGGTCCTGAACTCTCGCGATGCACTCCACTCCCTTTGGCAATTGGCTGCCCTGCCGACGGACGCCTTGAACGAGGTGAGCCTCACAGGCAGTGAACCGGTGTTTCCGTCGTCCTTCGCCATCGGCACGGCGGCGCAGAGCAGCATCGCGGCGGCGGCGCTCGCGGCCTGCGAACTGGCCCATCAGCGAGGCCAGCCGCGTCAAGGTGTGGCGGTCGACATGGCTCACGCTGCGGCGGAATGTACCGGCTGGTTCACGCTTGACGGGCGCCAGCCCGAGCTCTGGGACATTTTTTCGGGTCTGTATCGGTGTGCAGACGGGCACGTGCGGGTGCACGCCAATTTTGCGCATCATCGTGAAGGCGCCTTGCGTTTGCTGGGCTTGGATCCTGCCACCGCCACCCGCGCAGCGGCCGAAGAGGCGTTTCTCGAGTGGCCGGCGCTTCGCTTCGAGGAAGTGGCGGCGGAGCGCTGTCTGGTGGCCACGGCGTTGCGCACTTTCGCCGAATGGGATGCCACTCCGAAGGCGCAGGCCGTGGCGCAGC
>JAJUJN010000130.1 GCA_029265335.1 Alcaligenaceae bacterium | reverse complement strand
GAAGGCGTATCAGGATCGCGCCGAAGCCTTGCTCGAGCTGGTGGGGCTGTCCGCCTTCCGAAATCGCTATCCCTTCGAGCTTTCGGGCGGAATGCAGCAGCGGGTGGCGGTGGCTCGCTCGCTGATTCGCGACCCTGCGGTGCTGGTGATGGATGAACCCTTCGCTGCGCTGGATGCCATGACGCGCGAGAACATGATGATCGAGCTGCAGCGCATTTGGTTGGAAACGCAACCGTCCGTGCTGTTCATCACACACTCCATTCCCGAGGCCGTTTTTCTTTCCGATCGGGTGGTGGTGATGAGTGGGCGACCGGGCAAGGTCATCGAAGATCTCACCATCGATCTGCCGCGACCGCGCACCACTCAAACCCTGGCCCACCCACGTTTCGTGGAGCTCTCCAATCATCTGCGCGATATGTTCAGCCAAAGCTGAGGAAGGCATGTCATGAGTTCCTTGCTGCGCGAGTTCGGCGTGCGTATCGCTCCCTTTGTGCTGCTGATCTTCATTTGGTGGGCGGCGGTTACCGCTTTTGGCCTGCCCAGTCGGCTCATGCCCGGGCCTGGCGAGGTGGGAATGCGGATCTACCGGGGCCTGATCACCGAAGGCGACCTCTGGCCGCACATGAGCTTGACCTTGATCACCACGTTGGGCGGATACCTGCTGGGTTCGGTGCTGGGCGTGATCGCCGGTAGCCTGTTGGCCATGAGCAGGGTCGTGGAGCTCACCACTTATCCCATTGTGGTGCTGCTGCAAGCGGTGCCCAAGGTGGCAATTGCACCTTTGGTATTGCTCTGGCTGGGCTACGAAACCCACAGTACCGTCACGCTGGTGGCGCTCACCTGCTTTTTTCCGGTTTTTGTGGGCACCTTTGTGGGTATCCGCTCGGTGCCGGCTGTGTTGCGCGACCTCTTTCGCACGCTCAACGCCAGCGGTATCAAGACCTACCTCCACCTGGGCCTGCCCAACGCGGCGGGGTCGATTGTGGCTGGGCTCCAGGTGGGTTGGGGTTTTGCGCTGGTAGGCTGTGTGGTGATGGAGTTCATCATGGGAATGGGCGGCGCAGGCTTTCTGATCGACAACTCCGCCAATATGCTCGATGCCGTCACGGCGGTGGCCGCCATGGTGTTGCTTGGCGTGATGGGCTACGCCGGCGGCATGTTGCTGCAATGGGCCAAGCGCCGGCTCATTTTCTGGGAAGGGGATGCACGTCATGGCTAGGTGGGAACAGGGTGCACCGTTATGGGCGCGCCTGCTGCTGCCAGTGCTCGGCCTGGCCCTGTTGATTGTTCTATGGCATCTGGTGGCCCGATGGTGGGTGGCCGACGCTGCTTTGCTGCCCACCCCGGGACACGTGGCTTCCACGCTTTTTCATTGGGTGCAGGGCGGGGGCTTCAGCGGACATTTGCAGGCTACGGTTTATGGCACATGGGGCGGCATGGCCATCGGGGCAAGACTGGGCATCGTGCTCTGCGTGATCGTGGGCGAGCTGAAAATGATCAACCGGGCGGTCTACCCCATGGCATTGGCCCTGCAGGCCATGCCCATGGTGGCCATTGCGCCCTTGGTGATCGTGTGGTTCGGCATTGGCCTGGCTTCCAAGGTGGCGCTGGTGGCCATCGGCACCTTCTTTGTGATGTTCATCCACACTGTGTCGGGCATGCAGACCACGCCGCCCGAGTGGCTCGATATGGGTCGTGCCTTTGGCGGTAATCGTTGGCGTATCGTATGGCAGATCAAGCTGCGCGCATCGCTCGATTACATTTTCAGCGGTCTGGAAGTGTGTGCCGCCCTCAGCTTCATACTGTGCGTGGTGGGCGAGTTCCTGGCCGCACGGGCCGGCCTGGGCTACTTCGTGCGGGCCGCGTCGTATGACATCAATGCAGCCGGCATGTTCGCCGCAGTGGCCGTTTTGGCCCTGCTCGCTTCGCTGCTGGCGGCGGTGGTGCGCATGCTGCACCATCGTGTCGTATTCTGGAAGTACCGCGCCGCCTAGCTCAATGTTCGCTGGCGCGGGGCAAGTTCAAGAGGAGAGTTTTCTATGTCTCAAACCGAGACCACGTCGATCACGCGTGAAGTTTTACAGCAGTGGGCAGACGATTCGCCCTTCATCAGCTTCTGCCAGATGAAGGTGGTGGCAGTGGATGCCGACGCCGGTACGGTCGACATGACCATGCCCTTGCAGCCGGCACTGGCTCGCGACAGCGAGCACCGCCAGTTTCATGGGGGCCCCATCGCGTCGTTTATCGACACGGTGGGTGATTTCGCGGTGGCCATGAAAGCGGGCGGCGGTGTGCCCACCATCAACTTTCGGGTCGACTACCTGCGTCCGGCCAGCGGCAGCATGTTGCGCGCCAGGGCTACGGCCCGTCGTGTGGGGCGCACGGTGGGGGTGGCCGATGTCGATGTGTACGACGAGCAGGATCGCCTGGTAGCTATTGGCCGCGGCTGCTACAGCGGTCAGCCCGGCTGAAAGGCGCAAGGTATGTCTTTTCCGCAGCACAGCAACCTCGGCGGCATGATTGCCGCTCGACCCGACGATCACACCTGGCTGGTCGAAATCACGCCTGGCGGCGGCGAGCGTCGGTTCTCATATGGCGAGTTGCGTGAGCTGAGCGGGCGCGTGGCGCAAACCCTGCACGACCGAGGCCTGGCCCCGGGTGCTCGCGTGGCTTTGCTGGGCGGCAACCGAGCCGAGTACCTGCTGAGCTATTACGGCATCATGCAGGCGGGAATGTGCCCAGTGCCGATAGGCGTGAAACTGCCCACCGAAACGGTTGAGCATATTCTGGCCGACGCAGCGGTGGAGTTTCTTATCGGCGACGCGGCGCAATGCCTCAAGTTCGAAGGTCGCCTGCCCACCTGGGCGTTCGATCAACCCGAGAGCTGGCGAGCGGCGCTTGCCCCGCAGGCGATGGCGCCGGTGCCCTGCGCGCCGGGGGCATTTGCCACCATTCTGTATACCTCTGGCTCCACCGGTGTGCCCAAAGGGGTGCCCCTCACTCATGGCGGTTACATCTGGACCCTCCAGCAGGTGGTGGTAAACGGGGGCAGCTTCATGCAGGAAACCGCTGCCCGGGTGCTCACTGCAGCGCCGCTGTCGCACATGAACGCGCTGTTCCTCGCCAAGACGGTCACCACCTATGGGGCCACACTGGTGTTGCTCACACATTTCAATGCGCGTGCCTACCTGCAGGCTGCGGCTCACCAGCAGTGCGCCATCGTCACCGCGGTACCCACCATGTTGGCTTTGTGTGCCCGCGAAACCGACACCTGGCAATCGCTCGACCTGTCGGTGGTGGTCAACGTGGCGATGGGGTCTGCCCCGGTCACCGATGCGCTGTTCGAACAAGTGGCGCAGATGTTTCCCAATGCGCAGGTGCAGAACGGTTGGGGAACCACCGAAACCGGTCCTGCGGTATTTGGACCGCATCCCCATGGCAAGCCGCGGCCGCGTTTGGCCCTGGGCTATCCGTTACCCGACGTCGAGGTGAAACTTGCCGGCGGCGCCCACCCCGATGAAGGCGAATTGTGGGTACGAAACGGCGCCATCATGCCAGGCTACCTCAACCGACCGGAAGACACGGCGCTTCGCCTGGTCGATGGCTGGTACCGCACGGGTGACGTGATGCGTCGCGATGCCGATGGTTTTTACTATTTCGTGAGCCGGGCCGATGACATGTTTGTTTGTGGCGGCGAAAACATCTACCCGGGCGAGGTCGAAACCTTGCTCGAACGTCATCCGGCGGTGGCCCAAGCGGCGGTGGTGCCGGTGCCCGACGAGCTCAAGGGCGAGGTTCCTGCCGCTTTCGTTGTGTTGCGCCCCGCTGCCGAAATCTCCGCCGAGGCGCTCAAACAGTATGCATTGGAGCGTGGGCCCGTGTACGCGCATCCGCGCTTCATTCGCTTTGTGAACCAATTGCCGCTGTCGGCGGCCAACAAGATCGATCGCCAGCAAATCCGGCAGTGGGCCAGCGATTTGCGTCGTTGAACCACAGGCGCGGCCAGCGTCGGTCTGTTTCTCTATTCAGGATTTACCATGAAAGCACAAGTGATTCGCCAGCACGGCGATGTCGACGAAATCACCTTCGAGGCCAATTGGCCAGATCCAGAACCTTCTGCCGGCCACGTGGTGATCCGCGTGGGCGCATGCACCCTGAATTATCACGATCTCTTTACTCTGCGCGGTATGCCGGGTATCAAAGTGCCCATGCCCATCATCATGGGCATCGATATGGCCGGCACCATCGAGGCGGTGGGTGACGATTGCGGCGATTGGAAAGTGGGTGATCGCGTTCTGGTCGACCCTTATATTCGCAAGCCCTACGGCCTGATGGGCGAAACCCTCGACGGCGGCTTGGCCGAGCTCTGCAAAGTGCCAGCCACTCAGCTGATTCGTCTGCCCGATGATGTGAGCTTCGAGAGTGCTGCTGCCTTGCCAGTGGCCTATGGCACCGCCTACCGCATGATGGTGGCCCGTGGCGGTCTGCAGCTTGATGGTCAATCCAGCCAGAAAATTTTCATTCTGGGTGCATCCGGAGGCGTGGGCACCTGCTGTGTGCAGCTGGCCCGCCTGGCCGGCGCCGAGGTGATCGTGGCAGCATCCAGCCAGGAAAAGCTGGACAGGCTCGCCGAGCTGGGCGCCGATCACGGCATCAACTACGCCGAGAAGGATTTTGCCAAGGCTTTGCATGAAATCGTGGGCCGACCTCGCATCACCGGCGAAGGCGGCGTAGACACCATTGTCAACTTCACCGGCGGCGACACTTGGGTTCCTTCGATCAAAAGCTTGAAAAAGGGCGGCATGCTGCTCACCTGCGGCGCCACTGCCGGCTTCGATCCGCAAACCGACTTGCGCTACATCTGGACCTTCGAACTCAATATTCTGGGTTCCAACGGTTGGAACCCCGAAGATCTTCACGCCTTGCTCGAACTGGTGCAGCAAGGCAAGCTTAAGCCGCCGGTCGACCAGGTCTATTCCCTAGAGGATGCTGCCGAGGCTTTCCGTGCCCTCGAAGAGCGTCGCGCTTTCGGCAAACTGGTCATCAAACCCTGACATGGCGAACTCCGCGTATTCCTTGCAGGGCAAGGTCGCGCTGGTTACGGGCGGCAGTCGCGGTATCGGCCGTGCCATCGCCCGGCTCCTGGGTGCTCGTGGCGCCACAGTACTGGTGCATGGCAATCAGTCGGCGGCCGCGGCCCAGGCGGTATGTGATGAGATCCAGCAAGCAGGCAGCAAGGCGGCGGCCCTGCTCACCGATCTCGCCGGCGACGATGCCGCCAAGCAGCTGTGGCGTGCTGCCGACGAAGCCCTGGCCGCTCTGGGCCTGCCGGCCCAGATCGACATTCTGGTGAACAATGCAGGGGTGATCGACCGCGCGCCCATCGAGGAGATTTCGCCCGAGAGCTTCGATCACATGGTGCGAGTGAATTGGCGTGCGCCTTTCTTCATCATTCAGCAGGGTTTGCCTCGCCTGCGCGACGGCGGCCGGATCATCAACCTGTCGTCGATGGGAACCCGCGCGGCTTATCCGGCCATGGCGGGTTACGCACCCACCAAGGCTGCGTTGGAGGCGCTCACACGACTCCTGGCACAGCAGCTGGGCGCCCGCGGCATCACAGTGAACGCGGTAGCGCCGGGGCTTACCGCCACCGACATGAATCCGGTAGACCCCAACACGGAGGCTGGCGCCGCGGCCCTGGCCACCATCGCCCTGGGTCGCTTCGGCCAGCCTCCGGATATTGCCGAAGTGGTGGCCTTTTTAGCGTCGGACGCGGGCGGTTGGGTCACCGCCCAGTGCATCGAGGCGAGCGGCGGCCAGCGCTTGTAACCTCGGGGTGTCAGTCTTCGAAAGGCAGGCCCACGTAGTTTTCGGCGAGCGAGGTTTTGGCGGCCTCGGAATGCACGAGGTAATCGAGCTCTGCCCGCTGAATGCGACGATCGAATGGGCTGGAGTCGGGGAAGCGGTGCAGAATGGATGTCATCCACCAAGAAAAGCGCTCTGCCTTCCAGATGCGACGCAGGGCACGCTCGGAGTAGTGATCGATGCCTGCATTGCTGCCGCCGTAGGAGTCGACCAGGCCCTGCCACAGAGAGTAAATATCGCTGG
>JAJUJN010000321.1 GCA_029265335.1 Alcaligenaceae bacterium | reverse complement strand
GGCCGCGCTTTGCTCCCTACCTTGTTGCAGCGCGGCTACCACCCAACGCTGGCCATGGGCCCCATCATGGCCACTGGCGCCATCGCCATGCTCATTCCACCCTCGGCGCTGGCCGTGTTGGTGGGAAGCCTCGCCGGAATGTCGATTTCCGCCCTGCTGATCGCAGGGATCGTACCGGCCTTGCTCCTCGCGGCGATGTTTGCTGCTTATATTGTGGTGCGTTCCATCAGGCGCCCCCAGGATGCCCCCACCGAGGAGCACCAGGCCATGCCGTTGTGGGAGCGCGTCAAGCCCTTTTTGATTTATGTGGTGCCTTTGTCGGGCATCGTGATCGTGGTGGTGGGCAGCCTCATCATGGGCCTGGCCACGCCCACCGAATCGGCCGCGCTGGGAACACTCGCCACCATGCTGGCCGCGGCGTTCTACCGGTCTCTCACCTGGCGAGCCATGTGGACTGCCTTGCGCGAGACCGCGCTCACCGTGGTGATGATCCTTTTCGTGATCGTGGCATCTTCCACTTTCAGTCAATTGCTGAGTTTTTCGGGCGCCACGTCGGGCATCGTTTCGCTCATCCAGGCTTTCGACCCCACGCCATTCACCGTGCTCCTGGGCATGATGTTGATTCTGTTGTTGCTCGGTTGCTTCGTGGACCAGGTGAGCATGGCGATGATCACCATCCCGTTGTTCGTTCCCATCGCGAACGCGGTACAGGTGGAGCTGCTGTGGTTAGGGGTGGTGTACCTGCTCACCATGGAAATCGCTTTCCTCACCCCGCCCTTTGGCCTGTTGCTCTTCGTGATGAAGGGGGTGGCGCCACGCGAAATCGGGATGGGTATGGTATACAAGGCAGCCTTTCCCTTTGTGTTGCTTGAATTGATTGTGCTGGTGGCGGTGCTGTTCTTTCCTGAGCTCGGCCTATGGCTGCCGTCGATCATGCGTGACTGAGCCCAGGAGGTCGTACTTTGGTTCAACGTCTTACCATCACTCGTCCCGACGATTGGCATCTTCATCTGCGTGACGGCCCCGCTTTGGCCCACGTGGTGGCGCACTCCGCGCGTCAGTTCGGCCGAGCCATCGTCATGCCCAATCTCAACCCGCCGGTCACGCGAGTGGCTGAGGCGGCGGCCTACCGCCAACGTATCCAGCAAGGCCTGCATTTGGCCGAACAGCGTGGTGACTTGGGCAAAGATGCCGCCGGCTTCGAGCCGTTGATGACACTCTATCTCACCGACAACACGCCCGCCGACGAGATCCGACGTGCGGTCGAATCGGGTTTTGTGTATGCGGTGAAGCTCTATCCTGCGGGCGCCACCACCAACTCCGACGCGGGGGTCACCGATCTGCTCGGGCGTTGTCGCGCGGTGCTTGAGGTGATGCAGGAACTCGGCATGCCGTTGTTGGTGCATGGTGAGGTCACCGACCCCGACACCGACCTGTTCGATCGCGAGGCGCTGTTCATCGATCGGGTGATGCTGCCGCTTCGGCGCGCGTTTCCGGCGCTGAAGGTGGTGTTCGAGCACATCACCACGCGTGAAGGCGCGCATTATGTGCGCGACGCCGATGGCCCGGTGGCTGCCACCATCACCGCGCATCATCTACTCTACAACCGCAACGCTCTGTTCACGGGTGGCCTGCAACCGCATTGGTATTGCTTGCCGGTGCTCAAGCGAGAATCGCATCGTGAAGCCTTGGTCGAGGCAGCAACCAGCGGCAATCCGCGCTTCTTCCTGGGCACCGACAGCGCGCCTCATGCACGTGGCGCGAAGGAGCAGGCCTGCGGCTGTGCGGGTTGCTACACCGCGCTTCACGCGATGGCGCTCTATGCGCAAGCGTTCGACCGTGCCGGCAAGCTCGAGGCTTTGGAGGCGTTTGCCAGTTGGCACGGGCCGGATTTCTATGGCCTGCCGCGCAATACCGACACCATCACACTGGAAAGGGCCGAAATGACAGTGCCCAACGAGCTGCCCTTCGGCGACGACACGGTGGTGCCGCTGGCCGCCGGAGAAGCCCTGGATTGGCGAGTGGTGGGGTAAATTAACTGTTGCGCGTCACGCGGCGCCGGAGTGCCTCGTGACGCGTGAGCATCGTTATGGATGCGTCTTCGTTGGCACCGCATTGCGGGTGGGTGCCGAGCTCGCCGCTACGATGAAAGCAACGCTTCAGCTGGCGTCTTTGTTGGGCCGGCGGCGGAAGATGAGATCCCACACGCCATGGCCCAAGCGTTTGCCTCTGGCCTCGAATTTGGTTTCGGGGCGCCATACCGGTCGGTCGGAGAATCCGTCGCTGTCTTTGGGAGCGTCGTTGACCAGGGTGGGTTCGTTGCCCAGAACCTCGAGCATCTGGTGGGCATAATGCTCCCAATCAGTGGCGCAATGCAGGTAGCCGCCCGGAGTGAGCCGGCTGGCCAATAGCTCCACGAAAGGCCCTTGAATGAGCCGACGCTTGTGGTGCCGTTTTTTTGGCCACGGGTCGGGGAAGTACACGTGAATACCGGCCAGCATGCCGGGGCTCAGCATGTGTTCAACCACCTCCACCGCATCGTGCTGCACCATGCGTACGTTGGTGAGGTTCTGTTCGTGCAGGCGTTGCGCCAGCGCGCCTATGCCTGCCTCGAACACCTCCACGCCCAGAAAGTCTTCGTCGGGGCGCTCGGCAGCAATCTTGGCGGTGGTTTCGCCCATGCCAAAGCCGATCTCGAGAATCAGAGGTGCTTCGCGGCCAAACACCTGAACCGGATCGATTGGCGTGGTTTGGTAGGGTACCGACCACTGTGGCGCCAGATTGGCAAACGCAGCCTTCTGTCGCTCAGTGATGTGTCCGCGCCGACGCACAAAGCTGCGGATATGCCGAGGATGGGCGACATCATCAACTTGTTCGCGAACCGCGTGGTGGTCGTTGCCTTCTGACGGCGGCTTGGCGCCGGGAGAATTGCTCTCGGTATGGGCTGGGGGCATGGCTCAGCCTCCGCCCACGGCAACCACGATCTCGAGCTGGTCGCCATTCTGAAGCTGAGTTTGCGCATATTCGCTGCGCGGCACGATTTCGCCATTGCGCTCCACGGCGATCCGTTTGCCGGTATAGCCGAGTTCGTCGAGCAGCTCGGCGACCGAGCGGCTGCCCTCCAAGGAGCGGGGCGTTCCATTAAGCACGATGTTCATACCTGAATTGTAGCCGGCGGATCGTGTAGAATCGCTGCGCGGCGCCCGAGC
>JAJUJN010000114.1 GCA_029265335.1 Alcaligenaceae bacterium | reverse complement strand
GCCGTTGCCGCGCACGGGGTTGAGAATGTCGTCGTCTTGCAAACCATGTTCGCGACACACCATGAAGTCTTCCACGCCGTAGGCGGGCGAGGCATGCACAATGCCTGTGCCGGTGTCGAGAGTGACGTAGTCGGCGGCATACACGGGAGCGACGCGATCGTAGCCCGCATCGAGCTTGGCCAACGGGTGCCGGAATTCAAGGCCCGCCAACGCCTCGCCGGGTACGCTGGCGAGCATCACACCACTCAGCCCCCATTGTTCCAGGCAGGCATCCACCCGCTCGCGCGCCAGAATCAGCAAGCTGCCCGTGCCCGCTTCGGGTGCAATGCGCACCAGCGCGTATTCCAGCTCGGGGTGCACGTTGAGCGCTTGGTTGGCGGGGATGGTCCAGGGGGTGGTGGTCCAGATCACGATCGCGCCATCGTCTTCAAGCGAGGGCAGGCCGAAGGCCTGAGCAACGGCATCGCGGTCGGTGAACGGAAAGGCCACGTCGATCGCTGGGTCGGTGCGATCGGCATATTCCACTTCGGCCTCGGCCAGGGCTGAACCGCAATCAAAGCACCAGTTCACCGGCTTGAGGCCGCGAAACACAAAGCCGTCTTCAAGAATGCGCCCCAGGGCGCGCAGCTCGTCGGCCTCGTTGGTGAAGTTCATCGTGAGATAGGGGTTGTCCCACTCACCCAGAACTCCCAGGCGCTGGAAGTCGGCTTTTTGCCGTTCCACCTGTTCGGCGGCGTACGCGCGCGCCTTGGCCTGCACTTCAGCCACGGGCAGGTGCTTGCCGTAGAGCTTCTCGATCTGAATCTCGATCGGCATGCCGTGGCAGTCCCAACCGGGCACGTAATGGGCGTCGAAGCCCGCCAGGTTGCGGCTTTTCACGATGATGTCCTTGAGGATCTTGTTCACCGCGTGGCCGATATGGATATCGCCGTTGGCGTAAGGTGGGCCGTCGTGCAGCACAAAGCGGGGGCGGCCCGCGCTGGCACGGCGAATGGCCTGATACACGCCGCGCTCTTGCCATTGGCGAACCCATTCGGGTTCACGCTTGGGCAGGTTGCCGCGCATCGGGAAGGAGGTTTCGGGAAGATTCAGTGTTTTCTTGGGATCCATGGCGTCGGACGCGTTGGGGGCGAACGAAAAAGAGGGCGCAGCAGGCACGTTGAGTTCAGCCCACCACGCAGCAGCGTGGGTACGACCAGCGGCACCTCACTCGGGTGCCGCAGCTAAATTCGGTCGGTGGCGGAGCGGGCTGGGTGAGCACCCGCCTGGGCAAGCGCGGCAAAACAGGCGCGCGCCTGCTCGACGTCGCCGGCGATAGCCTGGACGAGGGTGGGGAGGTCGACGAAGTGGGCTTCGTCGCGCAATTTCTTGAGGAATTCCACGCGCACCAGTTTACCGTATACGTTCTCGTTGAAATCCAGCAGATGCACCTCCAGAAGCATGCGGTTGGCATCGGTAACGGTGGGCCGCACGCCCAGGCTGGCCACGCCTTCAACGGGCTCGTGGGCCAAACCATGCACGAGCACGGTAAAAATTCCTTTGAGCGCGGTACTGGCAGGAGGTACCCGTAGATTGATGGTGGGAAAGCCGAGGTCGCGCCCGAGCTTGAGGCCATGCACGATGTGGCCGCTCATGTGGTAGCGGCGACCGAGGAGCTCGGCCACACGATCGAGGTCGCCAGCTGCCAGGGCCAGGCGCACATCGGTGCTCGACACCCGCTTGCCTTCGCGGTCGGTAATGGAGTCCATCGACAGCACCTCGAAGCCGCCATGGCGGCGCAAGAGATCGACGTCGCCACTGCGTTTCGCGCCAAACCGGAAGTCGTCGCCCACCAGCAACCAGCGCGTGTCGAGGCCGGCCACCAGAAGTTCGTCGATGAAGGTTTCGGCAGACATGCTGGCCAACCGTTGGTCGAAGCGCTCCACAATTACCTGCTCCACGCCCACCTTGGCCAGCTCCTGAATCTTGTCGCGCAGACTGCTGATGCGCACCGGCGCCAGCTCGGGCTTTTGGTGCACACGCGCAAAGTATTCGCGAGGGTGAGGCTCGAAGGTCATTACTGTGGGCACCAGATTGCGCCGATGCGCCGCCGACACGAGGCGGGTCAGCATCGCCTTGTGCCCGAGATGCACGCCGTCGAAGTTGCCAATGGTGAGCGCACACGGCCGACGCGACGTCCGGGGTGGCGTTCCACGATGGACACGGAGAAGGGGGGTGGGGGAGGAATTCACGCGCAGAGTTTACAATCTTGGGCGTTTTCGTGCCGGCTCAACGCAAAGCGCACGTATCCATCAAGGAATATTTTGTCAGAGTTTGCTTCCAGGCGCCGGCAACGGCTGCTGATTCTTATTTCAGGGCGCGGCAGCAATATGCAGTCGCTTGTGCGTGCGTGTCGCCAGGAACAATGGCCTGCCGAGGTGGTGGCCGTGGTGGCCAACCGCGCCGATGCGGCCGGCCTCGCCTGGGCCCGTGAACAGGGCATCGCTACTGCCTGTGTGCCGCATCGCGAGTTTGGCACGCGCGCCGAATTCGACGCTGCCCTGGCCGAACAGCTCGAGGCATTTGAGCCTGATTATGTTTTGTTGGCCGGTTTCATGCGGGTTCTCACTCCCGAATTCGTGAGTCGATTTGAAGGTCGGCTGATCAACATTCACCCCTCGCTGCTGCCGGCGTTCCCGGGGCTGCATACCCACGCGCAGGCGCTCGCCGTGGGCGTGCAGACTCATGGTTGCACCGTGCACTACGTTACACCGGTGCTGGATGATGGCCCGATTCTGGCGCAGGGCGTGGTGCCGGTGTTGGCGAACGACAACGCCGACAGTCTCGCCGCGCGGGTGCTCGAAGTGGAGCATGTGGTATATCCCCGAGCTGTTCGCTGGCTGGTCGAAGGGCGTGTGCAACGCCAGGGTCAGGTGGTGCGAGTGCAGGGCGTCGCCCAGCGTCTGTGCTCGCATCCGGATCTCGGCGGCCGCCCCGACCCTAATGCAGCGGAAGTTGCCTCTGGCGACGCTTCTTTAGTCGGCGCGGTGCCCGCTGAGACCAGCGGCGTTGTGAATAAGGCGCAGGTATGACGCGACGCCCTGGAGCACGGGGTCGGCGCGATAAAGGCGTTCAGCGGCAGGGCCAGCGTGGCGCTGGCCGTTCAGCGACCAAGTCACAGGCCGCAAGCCTGCAACCGGCGGGGGAAAAGGCGCTGGCCAGCGCCCCGGCGCAGCGCCGCATCCAGCAGGTAGAAGACGTGCTGGCACAAGTGTTCGAGTGGCGCGAGCCCGCTGATGTGGTGCTGGCTCGTTGGTTTCGGGCCAATACGCAGCTGGGTGCGCGTGATCGCGCGGAAGTGGCCGAGGCTGTGTTCGATGTGCTGCGCCATCTGCGCCGCTACCAGCACCTGGCCGAGAGTGGAACTGGCCCAGAACTACGGCGCCTGGCCATCCTGGGTTTGGCGGCCACCGCCGCACCAGGTCTGGGCGAGATTTTGGAGCCTGACGAGAGCACCTGGCTGAGCGACCTCAGGCAGGTCGACCCCGCGAGCCTGCCGTTTGCCGTGCGATATAGCTTGCCCGATTGGTTGGCGTCGAGCCTGGCCGAGTTGCCAGAAGCAGAAGCGTTAGCCGAGGCCCTCAATCAGGCCGCACCCTTCGATCTACGCTGCAATCCGCTGAAGATCGATCGCGCCACGGCGTTGGCGGAGCTGGCGGAATGGGTGAAGCAGGAGCAACCGCAGGACCCCGGCCCCGAGGCCACGCCCTGGTCGCCTTGGGGAATGCGTTTGCACCGCCGGTTGGCCCTGCAGCGCTGGGCGCGTTTCCGCGATGGCAGTGTGGAGGTGCAAGACGAAGGCAGCCAATTGCTGGCCTTGCTGGTGGGCCCGCGCCGGGGTGAGCTCATCATCGACTTCTGCGCCGGCGCCGGCGGCAAAACTTTGCTGCTGGGTGCGCTCATGCGCAATACTGGCAGGCTCTATGCGTTCGACGTGTCGGCCGCCCGTCTGGCGCGCCTCAAGCCGCGGCTCGATCGCAGTGGCTTGACGAACGTGGAGTCGGTGGCGATCGCCAGCGAGAACGACGCCCGCGTGGGTCGCCTGGCCAACAAAGCGCAGCGCGTGCTGGTCGACGCTCCTTGCACCGGCACCGGCACCCTGCGACGCAGTCCCGACCTCAAGTGGCGCCAGGATAGCCGCGTGCTGGCTGCTCTAGTACAGGATCAGGCGCGCATTCTGGCCGGTGCTGCCCGCTGCGTCGCGCCCGGGGGGCGACTTGTGTATGCCACCTGCAGCCTGCTGCCGGCCGAGAACGAAAATCAGGTGGAACAATTCCTGGCCAGTCATCCGCATTTCCAGTTGCGTTCGGTGGCCGAGATCCTTGCCAAGCGCAGCGCCATCGAAGGGCAGGGCGACATGCTGCATCTGCGTCCCGACCGCCACGGCACCGATGCCTTTTTCGCGGCGGTGCTGGAGCGTGAGCCTGTTGCTTAGCGGAGTGTTGCAAAAACGCTGCGGGGTGAGCCGAAACTCACCGCGCGAGATCGTTCCCTCACTGAGGTGGCGGGTTGCACTCAGGGGTGAGTCGCGGCCGCGCCATCGCTGCGGGTCGGGAACTCGCGAGTGGATCGGGGGTCGTACCCTTCCTATATAGAGGTATGGATTTGCGTTGGGTCAAGTTTGTTGTAAAAACCGTATGGTTTCGTCAGCAAACTGTATCGTCCCGTCAGTAAAGATAGTACCCTTACGCAAGTGCGGCACCTCAGCCGCGTTCGAGGTTTCGAATTAATGAATGCTGTCTACGAATTTCTCCTCCACGGTGTCACTCATGCCTCGTGGTGGCAGATCGTGCTCTACACCCTGGTTACCACCCATCTCACCATCATTGCGGTCACGCTGTTTCTCCATCGCAGTCAGGCTCATCGGGGGGTAGACCTCCACCCGGCCGTCGCGCACGTGCTGCGTTTCTGGCTTTGGCTGGGCACCGGCATGGTCACCAAAGAATGGGTTGCCATCCACCGCAAGCACCATGCCCGCTGCGAGCGTGAGGGCGACCCTCACTCACCCATGGTGTTTGGCATCAACCGGGTTCTGTGGCGTGGCGCCGAGCTCTATCGGCAAGAGGCCATCAACCAAGAAACCATGGCCAAGTTCGGTCACGGCACACCCGACGACTGGATCGAGCGCAATCTCTACTCCCGTCGCACCGTGTTGGGTATCAGCATCATGCTGGTGATCAACCTCACGCTGTTCGGCGTGATCGGCCTCACCGTGTGGGCCGTGCAGATGGCCTGGATTCCCTTCTGGGCAGCAGGTGTGGTGAACGGCATCGGCCACTACTTTGGCTATCGCAACTTCGGCAGCCCCGACACCAGCACCAATGTGTTTCCTATTGGCATCATCATTGGTGGTGAAGAACTCCACAACAACCACCATGCTCATGCCAGCTCGGCCCGTTTCTCCAGCAAGTGGTACGAGTTCGACATTGGCTGGATGTACCTGCGCATTCTTTCCAGCCTCAAGCTGGCCAAGGTGCGCCGCGTGGCGCCGCGTCCCACCATGGTGGAGCACAAGCCTGCGGTCGATCTGCAAACCCTGCAGGCCGTCATCACCCACCGCTACGAAATTATGGGTCGCTACGGCGACATGCTCAAAAAGGCCTGCCACGACGAAATTGCTCGCCTCAAGGCGGCTTCCGCCGAGCCTTCGCAGTGGCGCCTGCTTCGCAAGGCAAAGCGCATGCTCAACCGCACCGGCGGCGAGGCCGTGGTTGCAGCAGCCCATGGCAACGAGGTCGACGAAATCCTCTCGCAGCACGGGCGCCTGTCCACCTTGGTGCAAATGCGCAACGAACTGGCCCGTATCTGGGAGAGCTCCAGCGCTTCCAGCGAAAAGCTCATGCAAGACCTCCAAGACTGGTGCGCGCGCGCCCAGCAGAGCGGCAACGAACGGCTCGCCGAATTCGCCATGCGCCTGCGTCAATACGCAGCTTGACCGCTGCAGCGCACTACCGGCTCTGGCCAGAGGCCAGCACAGCTCGGTTTCAATAAAAAAAACGCCACGTGATCGTGGCGTTTTTTTTATGCCTGTTTCAGCGCATCTCCTACACCATGTTCGTTGAAGTCTGCCAAAGTTTGTCTTGGCATAGGTTGCCATATTCTGGTATAAATTTTTATACGGAAGGGGCGTAATGGAGAAAGAGATTCGCTGGGTCGGGTCGGCTCACGACGACCTTCTGAATTTTCCCGCATCAGCCCGCCGCCAGGCGGGGTTCCAGTTGAGCAAGGTTCAGGCGGGTCTGGAGCCGGAGGATTGGAAGCCTTTTGATGAGGTTGGAGGCGGCACGCGCGAAATCCGCATCCGGGAAGTCAACGGCGCGTTCCGGGTGATGTACGTCGCCAAGTTTGACGAAGCCTTATACGTCCTGCACTGCTTCCAGAAGAAGACGCAGGCCACCAGTCAGAAAGATAAGCGCATCGCTGAGGCGCGTTATCGAGCCATTGTTCACGAGAGAAAAGGCAAGCCATGAAGATCGACACTGAAATTCGACATGTGACCAAACCAGGAGCGAATCTGTTCCTGGAGCTGGGATTCTCGCCGGAGGAAGCCAGGCGGCTGCACCAGGCCTCGCAACAGCAGATCAATGACACCAAGCACCTCAAGGAACAGCTCAT
>JAJUJN010000413.1 GCA_029265335.1 Alcaligenaceae bacterium | reverse complement strand
GAAGCCATGCAGCTGCGTTTGCTCTCGAGTCTGTACGACATCGCCAATGATCGCAGCAATACCATCGTGTTCCCGGTGCCTATCGACCTCACCAAGGGACTGTTCGACGCCATGCGCTCGGGGCAGGGCGCCAAGCCCACGTCTGCAAGCACCCCGACGCCGAGCGGACATCCAAACCCTTCGGTGCCCGACGCCTGATATCGTGCTTCCAGTGAGCCCTGCCCACCGTTCCCCCGCCCAATGTCGGGCGGGCCGTAGCTTCAGCCTTACCACCCGCCAGAAATATCGGGCTCCTCCACGCGCCTGAGCATATTCCCGTCCAATTCAGAGAGGTCATCATGGCAATGCGTCGGGAGGTTGGCCTGATTGGCCTCACCTTTGTGGCGGTGAGCGGCATTATCGGGTCGGGCTGGCCGAAGAAGGCGTGCCCGACGTCTAACTATTTGCCGCTAGTGCACACCAGCCAGCGCTACCCCGCCCGCCATCGAGCTGGCAGTCAAGTGGCAGGAACCACTCGTTCAGCCACTTCGTTGCAATGGCGAGCGCCCAAAAGCGCCAGGCCGCGGAGCATCTCGGCTTGCAACAGAGCAATGGCATGGCTCACCCCGGCTTCGCCAGCCGCTGCCACCGCATAGAGCATGGGGCGGCCGATAAAAACAAAATCGGTCCCCAGGGCCAGGGCCTTCAAAATATCGCTGCCGCGCCTGAATCCGCTGTCGCAGATTACCGGCAAGCCCTGCGCGGCCGCCACGCAGTGGGCCAGCACCTGCAACGGGGTGACGGCGCCATCAAGCTGACGTCCACCGTGGTTCGAAATCCAGACGCCGTCCGCGCCCAGGGTGCGGGCGCGAGTCACGTCGTTGGCATCGAGCAAGCCTTTGAGCACCAGCCGATAAGGCCAGACCGCGCGCAGTCGTTCGATATGCGTCCAATCCATGGCATCGCGCCGATGGCTGCGGGTGGGCGCCCGGCGCGACAGAACCGGAATGCGTTGGCGCGCATCGAAGTTTTCGAAGTGAGGCGCCCCTTCCCGGGCCCACGTGCGTGCGAAACTGCCACATAGCCAACGCGGGTGGCGCAGGGCATCGAACGCCAGTTGCGCGGAGGGGCGCAATGGCGAGGTGTAACCGTTGCGCAGATCGGCTTCACGGTAGCCCGGAACCGGCACATCGGTGGTGATGACCAAGGTGCGATATCCCGCGGCCGCGACGCGATCGAGCAGGGCTGTTTGGCCTGCAGGATCGGGCACCAAATAGGCTTGGAACCACGTGTGAGGATTCACCTGGATGACTTTCTCCAGGGTAACCAACGACGCACCACTCAAAACATGAGGCACCTGCGCTCGGGCGGCAGCCGCCGCCATGGCCAAATCGGCGCGGTAGGCGGCCAGGCCGCAACCGCCCATGGGCGCGATGCCAAACGGCGCGGCCCATTCGGTATCGAACAACTGCACCCGCGTGTGCCGCTCGGCGGTGTTTCGCAAGGTGGCCGGTAGAAAGGCCCAGCGGTGGAACTGCTGCCGGTTGGCTCGCACGCTGCTGCCATCTTCTGCCCCGCCTCGAATGTATTCGAACAGCGCTCGCGGCAAACGGGCGCGAGCCAGCGGCTCGAAGTCGTCCAGGCACAGCACCCGACGGGAGAGACTCGCGGCGGCCGTTGAGCGCCGAGCAGAAGACGAGGATCGCGGCATGGGCAACACTAACCTGGAAAGGGCCTCCGACCCGCATCACTGCACCCTATGCAGGCGGAGAACTGGCGCTGGACCTGTGACACGCTTCGCACGGATTGACGATGAGGAAGAGTCCGCCCAGCCTTGAAAGCGCCAATTATACGGACATTATGATAAATTGGGCGCCTATCACCTTTTATTGGAACGAGAGCACGCTCATGTCTTCGCTCACCGTTGATCTCGGCAAATTCGTGGCCTCGTGGCGCGAATCGCCCACCGCTGCCACCACGATCGCCAATCAGGGCATCGTCGATGCCGTGGGCGTGATGTTGGCTGCCCGGCAACAGCCGGTCGTCGCCAGCTTGCGTCGCACTCTGGGCGTGGCCGAACATGGCGAATCCACCGTGTTGCTGGAGAGCGAGCGCATGCGTGCCGATGACGCCGCCCTGGTAAACGCCACCGCCGCGCATGCCTTTGCCATGGACGACGTGGCCGTAGGCTGTCATCCCAGCGCCGTGCTGTTGCCTGCCCTTCTGGCCGAGGCCGAGGTATTGGGCGCCAGTGGCAAAGCTTTGCTCAACGCCTATGTGGTGGGCTTTGAAGTTCTCGCTGAAATCGCCGCCCGGGAGCCCGATGCG
>JAJUJN010000439.1 GCA_029265335.1 Alcaligenaceae bacterium | reverse complement strand
GGGGCGTGGACCAGTTGCATGATCATCCTTTCAGAGTCTGTTCAAGTACGTGCAGATTGTGGTTGAGCTCGGCTTGTTTGGTGCGTAGCTCGGTAATTTTGCGCACGGCGTGCAATACGGTGGTGTGATCTCGACCGCCGAAGAGATCGCCGATTTCGGGCAGGCTCTTCTGGGTGAGCTCCTTGGCCAGATACATGGCGATCTGGCGGGGCAAGGCGATGTTGGCGGGCCGACGCTTGGAGTACATGTCGGCCACTTTGATTTTGTAGAAGTCGGCCACGGTGCGCTGGATGTTCTCGACTGTAAGCTGGCCGTTGGACACCGACAGCAGGTCTTTCAGCGCATCCTTGCAGACGTCGACCGTGATGGTTCGGCCGTGAAAGCGCGCATAGGCGATGACCTTGCGCAGCGCGCCTTCGAGCTCGCGCACGTTGCTGCGCAAATGCTTGGCAATGAAGAAAGCCACTTCTTCGGGCAGCGGCACGCCTTCTTTCTCGGCCTTGCGGATGAGAATGGCCACCCGCATTTCGAGTTCGGGCGGTTCGATGGCCAGGGTAAGACCCGAATCGAAGCGCGAAATCAGGCGCTCGTCGATGCCTGAGAGCTCTTTGGGGTAGGTGTCGGAGGTGATGATGATCTGCCGACGCTGTGCCACGATGGCTTCGAAGGCGTAAAAGAAGAGCTCCTGGGTGCCGTCTTTGCCGGCAAAAAACTGGATGTCGTCGATCAGCAGAAGGTCGAGCGCGTGATAGTAGCGCTTGAATTCATCGAACGATTTGCGATGGTAGGTTTTGACCACATCGGACACGAACTGCTCGGCATGGATGTAGCGCACGCGAGCGTTGATGTTGGTGGCCATGACCGAATTGCCGATGGCGTGGATAAGGTGTGTTTTGCCCAGCCCCACCCCGCCATACAGAAACAACGGGTTGTAGGAAGTGCCGGGGTTTTCGGACACCTGAAGCGCGGCCGCGCGGGCGAGCTGGTTGGCCTTGCCGGTGACGAAGTTGTCGAAGGTGAGCTCGGCGTTGAGGCGTGAGCGCTCGTAGACCACGCTGGCGTCGGTATGCGGCGCGGTAGCGGCGCCGGCAGCGACATCGAACGCACTTGGCGGCAGCGGGGCACCGCCCATGGGGGCGCCATCCGAACTGGCGCTGGTGGCGGCAACGCCCTGAGGAGCAGGCGCCGGCGCACGCGGGGCCGGCGCCGGCCGGCGATGAGCGGGATCAAGTTCGAATTGAACCTGCACCGGGCGCTCATACCAGGCGGAGGCGAGGTCGGCGATACGGCCGGAAAAATTGGCGCGGGCCCAGTCGAGCTTGAAGCGATTGGGTGCCCCAACGCGCAACACGGCTTGTTCGTCGTCGAATGCAAGCGGTGTGAGCGGTCGGATCCATGCGCTGATCTGCTGCGGGGGGATTTCCTGCTCCAGTTGCTGGACGCAGGTTTGCCAAAATTTTTCCATTAACTCGCGTACCCTTAAACTTCGATTTTACCGTGTCTGGCCAAAGTTATCCACAGCGACGATTGCGGGTTTTCTACCATCGCGGTGCTTTCCAGTGGGGAGATTGGCGCGCAGACCACTCGCCAGACCGTGCGGCTTGGCCTGCCTTTGCCGAAAAAAAAAGGCCTCCCCGAAGGGAGGCCTTGTGGGGTTGGCAACCGCGCCTAGCTGGCAGCTTCGTCGCTGCCTTCCGTAGGCTGGCGCTCGGCTTCGGCCGGAGCCTCAGACTCGGTCTCGGCACCTGCCCCGGAGGTGACTGCCTCGGTCTCGAGGAAGGGGTTGGCTTCGGCTTGGGCCGCGGCACGCTGTGCCACTTCGAAGTGCTCCTTCTCGCGACGCGCTTCGTGGTAGGCCATACCGGTGCCTGCCGGGATGAGACGACCCACGATCACGTTTTCTTTCAGGCCGCGGAGCTCGTCGCGCTTGCCCATGATGGCAGCTTCGGTAAGCACCCGGGTGGTTTCCTGGAAGGACGCGGCCGAAATGAACGAGTCGGTGGAGAGCGAGGCCTTGGTGATGCCCAGCAGCACGTTCTCGTAGGTGGCGGGAATGCCGCCTTCTGCGATCACGCGGTCGTTC
>JAJUJN010000187.1 GCA_029265335.1 Alcaligenaceae bacterium | reverse complement strand
GGAAGAATTGAATCTACCAGCATTTCTCAAAACCAGTGGCGGCAAAGGCCTGCACGTGGTCGTGCCCATTCAACGCCGATACGAATGGGATGACGTCAAAAGCTTTTCTCAAACCGTCGTGCAGCATCTGGCACGCACCATTCCGCAACGATTCGTGGCGAAGAGCGGCCCTAAGAATCGCATTGGCAAGATTTTTGTAGATTATTTGCGCAATGGATTTGGCGCCACTACGGTAAGCGCCTGGTCGGCCCGCGCGCGCCCCGGAATGGGTGTGTCTGTGCCAGTGCAGTGGAGTGAGTTAAACCAGCTCAAGAGCGGCGACCACTGGACGGTGCACAACGTGCACGAACGACTGAAGGTGGGCAACGACCCCTGGCGCGCTTACCAGAGGGCGTCAGCAGCGCTGGGGCCCGCCATGCAGCGCCTGGGTTACCGCAAGACGGGTTAAATATAGGAATGTAAATACAGCCGGAGTTTGAGGCAAGGTTGCAATCTATTTGCTGCTGCCCCTAGAATGAACATCAAATTGGGTTGACAAGGATTCTTATCATTCGCTTATTGCAGGCAATTAACTAAGGCTTTCTACATAACGAATATGGCTGGTTTTCGAATATCCGCAAAACCCAACAAAAGTCACGACATCTGCTTGCAAGAAACTTGTTGTAGCTTACTCAAGGAGTTTTGAAACACTTTCGCATCAACAATAACTTTCCTTTACTCGCTCGTCTGCATTCGGGTCAAAACCGCATTCGGATCAAAGCCAAACACAGGAAGATTCAAATGTCCAAACATACTCTCCGTAGCGTGCCCCCGCAGGGGCGGTTGCGCTACCTGGGCACGCAGAGCCTGCTGCTCTTCTCGGCGTTCACCAGTTCCGCGGTCATTGCCGGCACGGGCATCATCCCTACCGACGAAGACACCTACCCGGCCAACGTCACCCCCATTCCTGCCGTGCTCAGCCAGTGTTTTGCGTGTCACGGCCCCAACGGTCGCAGCGAGTATGCCGATTGGCCCAGCCTGGCGGGTCAGAAAGAAAGCTACCTGCTTCAGGAATTGCAGGCCTTCAAGTCGGGCGCCCGGATCGATCCCATGATGCAGCCGGTGGTTGCCGTACTGACCGAGGCCGACATGAAGGTGGCCGCAGAATATCTGAGCAAGCAACCGCCGCCCATTCCCAGTGGCAACGCAGAAGAAGTGGCCCGCCCCGCCACCGCGGCCGTTTGCATGGCCTGTCACGACAACGCTGCTCTGCCCAATGAACCCTTCCTGAACGCGCAACAAGCGGATTATCTGGCGGCGCAGCTGGTGGCCTATCGAGACGGCACGCGCAAAGATCCCATCATGGAAGGCATGGCCAAGAACCTGAGCGACGAAGACATTCTCGCCCTGGCCAACTATTTCAGCGCACAGCCCCCTGTTCAATCTGCGCAAGATTAAACAGAACTTCGTGCATTGAGAGGCACCCCTATGAAATCCAATACTTTTGCTCGTCGTTCGTTTCTCAAGGTTGCCGGCGTGGTTGGCGCCGGTGCTGCCAGCGCTTTCCACACCTGTGCCGCCTGGGCCAAATCGGGCGCAGCCAAGGCAGCTGCCGGCGCACGCCCTGCCGAGCTGGCCAACTTCAAGGGCTCCATCATCACGCGCGCCGATCCCAGCTACCTGGGCTGGCTGTGGGCCATGACCTGGTATCGCATCAAGCCCCGCGATCAGTTCCCCATCATGTTTGCCCGCCCCACGAGCCAAGAAGATCTTTCGCTGCTCATGGAATATGCCAACAAAAAGGATATCCAGATGGTGGCGCGTAGCTCGGGGCACAACATCTGCAACACGCCGCTGGCACAAGACGCCATCACCGTCGATATGTCGCTGTGGGACGAAATCGGCGAAATCGACACTGAAAATCGCACCGTGTGGGCAGGCCCACGTGTGCTCAGCCAGCCACTCAACCAGAAGCTGTTCGAAAAGGGTCTCGCCTTTCCGTCGGCCCATACCGGCTTCGTGACTATCGGTGGCTATTTGCTGGGCGGCGGCATGGGCTGGAACATGCCGGCCTGGGGTATGGGTTGCGCCTCGGTTCTGGCCGCGGAAGTGATGCTGGCCGACGGCCGCGTGGTAATAGCTTCGGCCGACGAAAACACCGACCTCTATTGGGCGATTCGCGGTGTGGGCCCTGGCTTCTTCGGCATCATCCTGCGCTACAAGCTGCAGTTGCACCCCGCGCCCAAGATCATAAAGAACACCTATTTCTATACGCTCGATAATCTCGAGGAAGCAGTGGCCAGGTACAAAAAGCTGCTGCCCGAGAGCAATAACCGCTCGGAGATTCTGGGCGCCTTGGGCCGCTTCAACCCGCCGGGCACACCACCCGAAGAAGAAACCTGGCATTGGGCGGTGAACGTCTTCTCGTATGGCGACACCGAAGAAGCGGCGCTGGAGGCGGCAAAGGTTATTACCGAGAGCGATGTGGGTGAGATCGCGGTTTCTAACCCGGTGGTCGATGAGCCCGTGGGTTACATGGATCTTTACAACCAGCTCATGACCGACTTCTATGCGCAATTCCGCACCACCGAAATTGCCATCTTCACCGACGACCCGGCTCCGGTGCTGAAGTACTTGGGCGAAACCCTGTCGGCCAAGGCCATCGACCCTCGCTCGTTCGGCTTCTCGGTGCTGGGCAGCAACCCCACGGTGCCCGAACCCGCCTGCTACACCTACAAAGCACCGCACTACATCTCGTGCTACCTCATGGGCGATACCAACGAAGACGTGCAACACAGCTACGCCCTCATGGCCGAAATGTACGAAGCCATCAAGCCCTACATCAAAGGCTATTACATCAACGAGATCGACCTCACCCAGTTCCCGCATATGGCCAAAGATTGCTTCTCTGAGGAAAAGTGGAACAAGCTGCTGGCCGTGCGAGAACAGTTCGACCCCAAGAAGCGTTTCGTGAGCTACCTCAACGACTGGAGTCAGAACGCAGCAACAACCCCGAAGGAGTCTGTATGAGCACGACATTTTCGCGTCGCAACTTCCTGGCAGTGTCCACCGCTGGCGCGGCGGCCACTGCCCTGCCCGCTAAAACCGTGTTGGCCGAAGCCGCAAGCAATGGCGCGACAGCCAATTCGGCCGGCCCCGCCGGCGCGGCCGCGGCCTCGGCAAAATACGTGCAACCCAGCGGCGAGCGCAGCCTGGTGATCGGCAGCCTCGACGACCTCGAAAAGCGGGCGTCTGAGGTGATGTCGGCTGGCGCCTTTGCCTTTATCGCCTCGGGCGCCGATAACCAAATCACCCTTCGGGCCAACCGCACCGAGCTCGATCGCGTTCGCCTATTGCCCACCTATCTGGTCAATAAACCGGCGCCCGACCTCAGCACGACCTTGCTCGGCGAGAAGCTCAGCATGCCGATCATCACCGCTCCTATGGGCGCGCACGGTTTGGCCCACGAATCGGCCGAGATCGGCTCCGCGCGAGGCACCGGTGAAGCTGGCACGCTGTACACCATGAGCACGGCAGCCAACGAAAGGCTCGAAGACGTGGCCGAAGCCACCAACGGCCCCAAGTGGTTCCAAATCTACCTGCACGACGACCGCGCGCTCTCGCGCGATTTACTCAAGCGCGTGAAAAATGCCGGATTCACCGGCATCGTGTTCACCATCGACGCCTTTGCTCCGGGCGCCTCCGACGACACCGTGCGCATGGGCTTCTCGTTTCCACCCAGCCTGCCGCTCGTCAACAGTAATACGCCCTACTTCAAGAGCCGCCTGGGCTGGGACGATCTCAAGTTTCTGCAAGACACCATCGACCTCCCCATCGTCATGAAGGGTGTCATTACCCCGGAATTGGCCAATACCGCGGTGGAGCGGGGAGTGGCAGGCGTGCAGGTTTCCAATCATGGCGGACGCGGTCTCGACGGCGTGCCCGCGGCCATCAATCTCTTGCCGGGGGTGGTGGAAGCGGTCAACGGCCGCGTGCCGGTGATTATGGATAGCGGAATTCGACGCGGTACCGACGTCTTCAAGGCACTCGCTTATGGCGCCGATGCCGTGGCGCTTGGCCGGCCGGTGCTGTATGGCTTGGCTTTGGGCGGATCAGCAGGCGTCAAGAGCGTCTACGAACGCATTGGTCAGGAGCTGGAGCGCGCCATGCTCATTGCGGGCGCCTCCAATGTGGATGAAATCACCATCGACTTCATCTACGACGACGATGCACCCAACAAACGGGCTTCGCAAGGCTAACAAAAAAGGCCGGGGCTCACACCCCGGCCCGCTCCGCAGCTCGCTATAGCGGCCTGCAACGACGTACCCGTGCTCAGCGCCGGCGAGCCCGGATACATGAGCAGGGCCTGGACGATGCCCAGGCTTCGCTCCACGCCCCGGAGAGATGCGAGAACCACCGGCGCAGAGATTGCGCAAATGCCCGCGGGTTACGGGTTTCGCGCGTTTGGGATAGGGACGATACTTTATCGACAGACATAAACCTTTTACCTACGGTTTGTGCCGCACCTACAGCGTGCGGCATAGCTTCGTGGCTTCATTGTATCGGTCCGACCCCAGACGCCAACTTTCGGTCCCACCTATTGCTACCCAGGCGGCGCATTCATGATGCATCGCCCCACAGTAGTGAGCCATCATGAAGCATGGCGCACCCCCGCGGTGCGCCATTTTCGTTTTTAGCCACTGCCGAAGTGTTGGCACAAAGATTGCATGAGGTTTCTCCGACGCCTGCCGCGCACCCGCGCGAGCCGTCGAACCTCGGAGAGAAACGAACATGCAACGACGCACTTTGCTCAAGCTGGCTTCCCTGGGTAGCGCTGCCGCGCTTACCGCGCATCTATCGCTGGCTTTTGCCCAGACGCCTGAGCCCATCAAAGTGGGCATTCTCCATTCGCTGTCTGGCACCATGGCCATCTCGGAAACCAATATTACGGCGGCAGCCATATCCTGCGCAGCGTCGACCTCACGGTGCCCTCGGGCGAGCTCACTGTGCTACTGGGGCGCAACGGC
>JAJUJN010000025.1 GCA_029265335.1 Alcaligenaceae bacterium | reverse complement strand
TCGAGGTGCCTCGGCCACTCGGCTGGTGGCGTCGGTGACGAACTTGAGCACCACGGTGTCGTAGGCTGGCTTGCCGCCCCAGTAGTCTTCGTTGGCCACCAGGCGCACGTAGGCGCCGCGCTCATAGTGATCGACCTTGTAGGGACCAGTACCGATGGGGGCTTTTTCGAAGCCCTCGGCGCCCACTTCTTCGTAGTAGTGCTTGGGCATGACGTAGCCGGTAAGAAAGGCCATCCACTTGAAGAGGGTGGGCTCGAACTGAAGTACATCGGCGGTGACTACGTTGCCTTCGATTTCGAAGTTGCCGATGTTGGCCCACACAAAGTTGCCAGGGTTACCGGTTTCGGGGTTGGCCGCACGCTCGAGCGACCACACCACATCTTCGGGCGTGAGATCGGTGCCGTCGTGCCACTTGACGCCTTCGCGCACTACCATTCGAACCTTGGTGTTGTCGTCGGTGAAGCCCCATTCGGTGAGGATGCCCGGCGAAAAACTGAGATCGGGCTCCTGAGAAATGAAGCGATCGAAAACCGAGAGATAGATGGGTTGCAGTTTGGGGTTGACACCTGAGGGGCCCGTGGTGGGATCCCAGCTTGGCAAGCCCGTGCTGTACGCGATGGTGAGTTCCTTGCTCTCTTGAGCCTGAGCTTGCACCAAGGGCAGGCTCGCGGCCGAGACGCTGGCCAGCGCCAGGCTGAGCTGGAGGAAAAGACGACGGGTTTGACTCATGATTTGCATCCTCGCTGATCTTGTTGGCAGGCGAGCCGATCGACAGGCCTGCCTCTTGACTTTTTGCCTTTGGCGAAACAACAACTTTGCTTGTCAATTATTGTCATGATCCTACCAGCTGCCAGGGGTTTTCCGCAGTGGGGATTGCCCAGGGTTTACAGGCGCTGCGCCACAAGATATCCCGAGCCGGCGCCTGTGCCTGCCCCCGGCCAGACCGAGGCGCCCACCATGTGCAGTCCTTTGACGGGGGTGTGTCCGTCGGCATAACCGCGCACCGGACGAAAGAGAAAGTTCTGCGCCAGATGGTGCGAACCGCCCACCTGGTCGCCACCCACCAAGTTGGGGTTCTCGGCCTCGAGGTCGTTGGGCGACACCACGTGTCGCGCCAGGATGTGATGACTCAGTCCGGGCGCGTACTGCTCGATCTGGTCAATCACCCGATTGGCATAAGACTCCTTCACCTGTGGCCAAGCGCCATTCAGGATGCCAGCGGCGTCGCCCTGGATTTCGCCCGGCACGCAGCGCACCTGCACCCACAGGGTGTGTTTGCCGGTTGGGGCTCGCGAAGGGTCGAACACAGTAGGTTGCCCAACCACCAGCGCCGGGGCTTCGGGCAGTAAACCCGCTTGTGCCTGCTGATAGGCGAGCGCCAGATGGTCGAGGCTGGGGCCGATATGCACATAGGCGAACTCTTGCAGCGCGGCCACACGCCACGGCGGCAAGGCATCGAGCGCCAGATGAATCATCATGGTGCCCGGCGCATGTCGGAAGCGTTGCATACCCGTATCGAAATCGGCATTGCCGGTGCCCTGCGGCAGCAGGCGCAGCACGCCGCTGGGCGCCAGGTTGGCCAACACGGTATTGGCGGTGAGAGTTTGGCCATCGACAAGTTCCACACCGGTGGTGGCGCCGTCGCGCACGTGGATGCGCGCCACTTCGGCCGAGTAGCGAACCGCGCCACCGTGAGCTTCGATCAGGCTGACCAGCGCGCGCGTGACTGTGGCCGCGCCACCTTTACCGATCACCATACCCATGGCCTGGCTGCCCAGGCTTTCGAGATACGGAAAAATCGCGCCACCGGAGATATCTGGTGCGAAGTCCAGATGCAGGCCCCAGGTGGCCAGGGCGGCCTGCAGCTGCGGGTCGCGGAAATTGCGTTCTACCCATTGGCGCGGCGACGACAGCAGCAGCTGCAACATTTCCAGGCTGCCGCGACTACCTTGCTGGCGCCAGATGCGCCACAAAGTGCGCAGCAGGGCGCCGCGACGCATGGGCGAACCGAGCAGGCTACCCAGTGAGCCGGCCCGAGCAGGAAACTCCTGCATGAGGGCGCGCCAAGTGGCCTGGTCGTCGGCATTTTTCATGGTGGCCAGCGTGGCGTCGATGTCGGTGCTGACACCAAAATAGCTGTCGTTGGGAAACGCCGAGGCGAAAGGCTTGTTGACGGGCACCAGCTCCATGCCGTGTTCCGCCAGCTTGGCCGCATGCGCCTGGTAAAAGGCCGAACCGGCGAACATCGACAGGTTCATGGCAGCGACGTCGTGCTGAAAGCCGGGCAGCGTGAGCTCTTCAGTGCGCACGGCGCCGCCCGGCCGATCGAGCCGTTCCAGTACGGTTACCTTGCGCCCTTTCAGGGCCAGTTCGGCCGCGGCCACCAGGCCGTTGATGCCAGATCCGATCACAATCGCGCTCATGTGTCTCCTCAAGGTGGTGGGCTGACGCGGGGCAGTGTGGGCTGCCTTTTGGTGAGTTGCATCATAGCCAATCGCGTGGCCACCAACACGGGCGCTTCGGTTCCCGAGAGATCAAGCAAAGCTGGCGGGTAGCACCACCAACGCCCCTAGCAACAGGGTTGCGATGTGATAGCGCGCCAAGCTGCGTACCACGCCCAGTTCGTAGGGTCGGTGCGGCCCCACCCAGCCCCGGCGCCAACGCAGCCATTGCAACACGACCGACACGGCCACGAGACCGGCGTGCAATAAAGCATAGGCCAGCCAGAAGAAGACCATGGCGTCGTGCGTCGTTTGCCGGGGAGCAATCTCGGCGCTGGCCAGCAGCCAAATGAGGGCCAAGCCGTGCAGCAGGGCCAGCAAGGCGGCGATGGCAGGCAGCCCTGCTGCAGCCCGCGGGGGTGAGCCATCGGCGGCTTCCTGGCGGGCCCTGGCCTGCTCGGCAGCGTCTACCGACGCGGGTGGGTGATCCGCCGATTGGGCACGCAGCCAGGCCGATTGGGCGCGACCGGTGAGCCGCTCCCAAGCCAGCCATGCCACCACCCCGGTGAGTACGGCGAACAGCGTGGGCGCCAGGCTGAACGGCGGCGCCGCGGGCAGGCTCCATTCAGGCGCCAAGAACCACAGATACCCCCACGAGAATAGCCAGCTGAAGAAGAGCGAGGCGTCGGCCACCAAAGAAGCCTGCATACCCCACAAACCGGGGCCTGCCAGCGTGTCCCAATGCGCCCGCAGCTCGCGCTCGGGGCCGGGCCCTTGGCGACGGGGCCCGTTGCGCCAACTCCAATAGAAAGTTAGCCCTCCCGCGACCACCGCGGCGAATATCGCCAAGGGATAGGCGCGCACGAGCAGGCTGATGCAAAGCAGTGCCAGCACCCCGGCCAGCATCATCGGGAGCCAGGAGTTGGTGGGCAGCACTACCCGAGACTGCAGCTCGCCTTCGAGCAAGGAGCAGCTGATCGTTTCGCGGTTGCGGGCCTCGGGTTCGCTCAGCCAGCCTTCACCGGCCGCCAGGGTTTCGGCGAGATGTGGTTCTGACCACAAGGGGTTGGCCGATACTCGACGGGGCAGGCTCACGAAGTTGTAGAGTGCGGGCGGGGTGGTGGTGGCCCATTCGAGAGTGTCGGCCTGCCAGGGGTTCTGCGGCGCGGGCTTGCCGTAGCGCGCGTGAAGCAGCAAATCCAGCAGCACCGCGGCGATACCCGCTGCCATGACAAATCCGCTCACCGAAGAAAACAGATTGAGTGCCGCCCAACCCGAGTCGGCGCTGTAGGTGAACAGCCGGCGCGGCATGCCCAGAAGGCCGGTGAGATGCATATGAAAGAAAGTACCGTTGAAGCCGATGAAAGTGAGCCAGAAGCCCCAGCGGCCCAGTCGTTGCGGGCCCAGACGCCCGCTGAAATGGGGCAACCAGTAGTAGAGCCCCGCCATGAGCGGAAACAGCATGCCGCCCACCAGAACATAATGCATGTGCGCCACCACGAAGTGGGTATCGTGCACCTGCCAGTTGAAGGGCACCAAGGCCAGCATCACCCCGGTGAGCCCGCCCAGCATGAAGATCACCAGAAACCCGAAGATCCACAGCATGGGAATGCTGCCGCTGCTGCGTTCGCCCTGCCAGAGGGTGGCCAGCCAGGCAAAAATCTGCACCGCGGTGGGAATGGCGATGAGCATGCTCGCCACCGAGAAGAAGGCCTGAGCCACGTGGGGAATGCCTACGGTGAACATATGGTGTACCCACAGGGCAAAGCTGAGGAACACCACCGCTCCTACCGACACCACCACCCAGCTATAGGCGATGAGTGGGCGCCGGGCGAACACGGGAATGAGGGTAGAGACTATTCCCGCACCGGGCAGGAAGATGATGTAGACCTCGGGGTGGCCGAAAATCCAGAACAGATGCTGCCACAGCAAGGGGTCGCCACCTTTGGCCACTGCAAAGAACGGCAGACCGGCCGCGCGTTCGAGCTCCAGCAGGATGCTGGCCAGGATCAGCGGCGGAAAGCCCAGCAAAATCATCACCGCCATGCCCAGGAAGTACCAGGCGAGAATGGGCATGGACATAAGGCCCATGCCCGGCGCGCGGCTGCGCAGGATGGAAACGGTGAGCTCCACGCCCGCCGCCACCGCCGAGATTTCCACGAAGGTCACGCCCAACAGCCAGAAGTCGGAGCCACGACCGGCGTACTCGCTCGACAGCGGCGTGTACATGAACCAGCCGGAATCCGGCGCCATATCGAGCGCCAGACTCGACAGCAAGATGAGCCCGCCAAACAGATAGCAGTAGTAGCCCAGCGAGGTGAGCCGCGGGTAGAGCATGTCGCGTACGCCCATCATCTTGGGCATCAAATAGATGGCCAGCCCTTCGAGCACCGGAATGGCGAAGAGAAACATCATCACCGTGCCATGCATAGAGAAGAGCTGGGCATACACGTCGGCATCCACCAGATCGTGACCCGGCAAGGCCAGCTGGGTGCGTATCAGCATGGCCAGCACACCGCCGATCAGAAAGAACATCATGCCGGTGTAAATGAAACGCAGCCCCAAGGTGGTGTGGTTCACCGAACAGAGGCTGCGCCAACCCGGGAGGTCGGCCCATAGGCGGGTGAGAACTTCGTGGGTGTCTTGTTTGGTGCCTGGAATCTGGTTCATGGCGCGTCTCTGGGCGTGTGGACGGCGGCAGCGGCGTCAGCCTCGCTCTGCCGTCCAGCTGCGGCGCTGGCATTCGCGTTGGCAGCGGGCTCGTCTGCTGGGCCGGTTTTAGTGACGGCGGCCCGGTCGGGTTCGGCCTGCCAGGCTTCGAATTCATCGGGCGCCATGGCGATCACCACCAGCTGCATCGATGCGTGGCCCACGCCGCAATACTCGGCGCACAAGCCGTGATAGGTGCCGGGCTCATCGGCTTGCAAGCGCCATACGTTGGTACGGCCTGGAATCGCGTCGATCTTCCCACCCAATCGCGGGATCCAGAAGCCGTGAATGACGTCTTGTGAGCGCAAGTGAAAGTCCACCGCGGTGCCGGCCGGAATATGGATCTCGTTGCTGGCCTCGCGCCCGGGCAGGGCGGGGTAGTTGATCTGCCACTGCCACTGGCGTGCGGTGACGTCAACCACCCACGTCGCGTCGTCGGCCGCGCCGAAGCGTGCGCCTGCGGGCAGGCCGAACCACAACAGCGCCACAATCGCCCCGGTGGGCAACACCAGCCCTCCCCAAATGATGATGTGCAACGCTTGACGACGCGCAGCAGCTGGGCCCAGCGGCGAACTCGCGCGGTGTGTGGCATACCACCAGGCGGCGACCACGGCGGCAGTGATGACCAGGGAAAAGGTCATCATGGCCCACCAAACTATGGCCACAGCGCTGGCTTCTTCACTGGCCGGCTCCAGAGCCGAGTAGGGCCCAGCGCAAGCACTCAGCAGGCAGACCGCGCCGGCGGCCACGATAGGCGCAAAAATTCGACCCCGTCGCGACCTTTTCGGGGTTGTGCGGAGCCGAGATTCTGCTACGCTTTCCGTCATGCCTATCGCTCCTATCGAAAGTCGTGTTTCCATCTTCGGGCACCCGGTGCACCCGGCGATGATCCATTTCCCCGTGGCGGCGCTCATCCTGCTGCTGGGCAGTGATGTCGGTTACGCCTTAACGCGCGATGCCTTCTTTGCGCGTGCCAGCCTGTGGTTGGCCGGTATCGGCGCCATTGGGGGCTTGTTGTCGGGCATGGCAGGCTTGCTCGATTTGCTGCTGGTGCGGCGTATCCGGCGTCTGGTGACCGCCTGGGCCCACGCCATCCTCGCCGTCATGCTGCTGTCGCTGGCAGCCATGAATTTTGTGCTGCGTTGGAACGACGCTGAAGCGCTGCTCCTGCCTTGGGGGTTGTATCTTTCGGTGCTTACCGGTTCGCTCATTACCATCACGGCCTACCTCGGCGCTCAGCTGGTCTACGAATACGGAGTGGGGGTGCACGTAGAGTCGATCGAAGAGCGCCAGCAACTGCCCTGATCCGTGCGCTTGCGCCGCCGCCCAGGCCACGTGGCACTTCACCCAATCCAATGCAGCCCGGGCAACCCGCCCAGGCTTTGCGGCTTGGCCAGCACCAGCCACACAATGCCCACCATCAACACCACCGCAACCACTTGTGCGGCCAGCGTGGCCTGTGGCAAGCGATGGGTTTCGCCGCGCTCCGAGCGCAGCACCAGCAATCCCAGGCTCGCGTGCAGGCCCACCAACAGCACCACCAGCGTGAGTTTGGCCACCAGCCACAAGGCCACGATCTGATGTGCCACAAACACCAGAGTGCCGGCCGCAATGGCCAGGAGCGCCGCGGGCGTGGCCACATGCGTGTAGATGAAGCGAGTGAGTGAGGGGTATTCCGACGAGGGCATCGTCAGTGTGTCGCCAGCCGCGCTTGCCAAACGGATTTGCGAGGGCAAATACAGCAGGCATGCTGCCCAGACCAGCAAAGCGATGATGTGTAAAGCGAGCAACCAGATCACGGGTGGTTCTCCTTCGTTGCGCAAAGTAGCGGTTGCGATTGCGGTGGGCAGCGCCGCAAGCGTGCCGATTGCCACTCGCCTGGGCTCCAGCTTACCGACTGAAATGAGTCGGCACACTGGTTGTGACGACTTACCAACAAAGAGTTCCACTGAAACGTCGCAAGCCGATTGGTGGACAGGCATAATCTGCCTTCGCCTTGCGACAGCGCGCTATCTGTGGTGCTGCTGCGTTTGACCTCCCGTGGCCATTCTGCCGAGAGCTGTTGATGGAACTCCAAGAAATCCTCATTCGACTGAGCGTTGCCACTCTGGCCGGCATCATTCTGGGACTCGATCGCGAGATGCGGGGCATTGCCGCGGGTGTGCGTACCCACGCCCTGGTGGCCCTCAGTTCCGGTTTGATCACCGTGTCGGCCTTCATGGTGCATGCCGACCTTCTGGCCGCGGGTGACACCAGTGTGGACCCGCTGCGCGTGGTGCAAGGCCTGGCGCAAGCGGTGGGTTTTGTGGCTGCGGGCACTATCTTTTTTGCGCGTGGCACTGTTCACAACCTCACGTCGGCCGCCAACGTCTGGCTGGCGGCGGCGGTGGGCATCGCTGCCGGGATAGGGCAATACTCCCTGGTGATAGCCGGTATGGCCTTCGGCGTGATCATCGTGACCGTGGTGCGTGGCATGGAGCGCTGGGTTCCCGGTAATCGCAAGGCCACCGCAGTCGATACGGGGCAAGCTGCGCAAGAGGGGTCGAAGAATGAGCGGCGCCATGTCAAAAGAGGTGCTGATGCCCGTAAACGACCACGCCGATTGTTGCGCCAACGAGAGCGTAGGCCAGCAAAGCAAACAGACCATCGTTAGATACCAAGGCCAGGCCAAATGCGGTAAGTGCGGCGCCCGCCACCGTGGATGAAAATGGAATGAATTCCATCAGCGGCATCAGGGCCGCCACAAACAGGCAGAGCAGGGCGATCAATCGAGTGGCTATGCCACGCACCAACCAACCCAGCCGAGGCTGGATGAAGTAATCCACAAAGCGGGCTGGCCGCCGCAACCATTTCACCGCGGTTTGCAGACCCTGGTTGCCAACGTGCAGGCGCAATAGCCAGCCCGGCAACCAAAAATCGCGCCGGCCGCACAACAATTGAATCGACACTAGGAACACGACACAGGCAGTGGCAGTGGGCATGGCGGGAATGCCGCTGAGCGGCGAAGTCACCAGGGTGCCCGAGAGCAACAGAATGGGCGAGAATGAACGTGCCCCCACGGCGGCAAGCAGATCGGCCACCGTCAAGTGATGGTTTTCGCGTCGCGCGGCTTCGTCGAGATGCTCGAGCAAGGCTTCGAGGTCTCTCACGTCGTCGGGGGGCGTCGCTGGCAACTTGCCAGCAGTTGTTTTTGGGCGCACGGCCGTTCTCCGAAAGCTGCGTCACGCAGTGGATGTCAACAAAAATGCCCGGCCCGCAGGGAGCCGGGCATTGACATACCCAGGTGACTTTTCGGTCACTGGTAACGGTCGTTCTTACTCTTCATGGGCGGGCAGAGCCTTGAGCTCTTCCTCGCTCATGGGCACATGCACGCGGACGTCGCCGTCTTCGTCGTTCCACATGATTTCCACTTCTTCCATGGGCAGGGCGACAGTGCGGCTGCCAATACCCAGGAAGCCGCCCACGTCGAACAACACGTGGGTGACGCTACCTTGGTCATCCAGACGAAGGTCAGCCACCTTGGCTATTTGCTCGTTGTCGGCTCCCCAAACATCGGCGCCGCGCAGGTTTTCGGCGGTTTGCTCATTGGCCGGTGCCAGCACATAGCCGTCAGCACCTCGACCTTGGTCGCTAGCCATGGGTTGGGCGCGTTGATCGGCCCGGCGTTGCTCGCGTTGCGCCAGCTCCTCGGCATGCTGTTCGGAGCGCTCGGCGGCGATTTGGTCGCGTTGCGCGTTGCCACCGGCAGCGCGGTCGGCCGTGCCTTGTTGGCCTGCGGCAGGTTGCCCAGCGGGTTGTTGCCCGGCGCGTTGTTGAGCTGGGGCAGCGGCACCCGCTCCGGCAGCACCCGCGGCGCCGGTGGCACCGGCTTGGGCCTGAGCGCGTTGGCTGTCTTGATATTCAGGCGCGTTTTCGAGTGCCTCGCGGTTCAGCTGCACCACCACGCGGTAGTCTTCTGGCAAATCGGCCTTGCGATCGCGGTCGTTGGCACCGACTACGCCCTGGTTGGCTGGGCTGCGGGCGTCGCGAGCGGCGCCATCTGCCGTAGCCGGCGCTGCTGCGCGTTGGTCGTCTTCGGGGATGAAATCGAGTTGATCCATGCGGATGGCCACTTCACGAGCGCCAACGCCCAGGAAGCCGCCAACATCCACCAACACGGCGCCAACCTGGCCGTCACGCGAAAGAATCAGGTCGCCGATATCGCCAACAGACTCCCAGCGTTCGTCGGCATTGTCCGCGCTGGCGGGAACGTGAACGGCTTCACCGATCAATTCCGAAGCGCGGAGCTCCTGGCCTTGGTTGGCCGTATGGAACGCCGTGGTATCGGCAGTTTGAGCACTTGCATGGCCTGCGAACGCGGTGAGAACCGTAGCAGCAATTGTCAGCATCTTCATTGTCTATCTCCTTGTGAGGGTTGTCACCGACATCATGGGTGGATGCCGATTGCTGACAGAATGCCAAGTCCGCAGGCCCGCGGCGGTCAGAGAAGTGCGTCAGTGCTTGTAGGGCGAGTCTGATTCGCAAGTGGGTTGAGGTAGGGTCTCCTGGGGAAACCCAGGCGGCGCCGCTATTTTTCAACGCGGCGAAACTTCACGGGTTTTCCGGATTATTCGTGCCTTGGATGGGAGCCTATAGAAGTGGAGTGATTCCTTGCCCTTAATTGAAAACCCCTGCGCTTGCTGAAAAGTCATTAAGGAGAACTGTGAAAGCCTCTCGAAGACAAGTACGAATGGCTTTGTGTTTCGAGATATACCCATTTTGTCGGCGACGGACGATCCGCGTGTAGGCCAACGACCACATGCTGTAGGCATGGAATGACAATCCTGTAAATGAACTTCATCATTAACAACCAATTGCTTGAATTGGCGCCTCACTGATTGACGTCGCCGAACGCGCCCCGGCAAGATGACGGGGAATTGTTGTTGTTCAAACCACGGAGAAACAGCATGGCGAAGTCAAGTTCTTGTCCCCATTCCCCTACCGTTACCGGTGAAGCGGGCGAAACTCATCAGCAAGCGGGCGAAACCCACGGTCGTATCACCACGCCGCAGGGCGCACCCGTGGCGGATAACCAGAACTCACTCAAGGTCGACGCCCGAGGGCCTATGCTCCTTGAGGATCACATCTTTCGCGAGAAGCTTTTTCATTTCGACCACGAGCGCATTCCCGAACGCGTGGTGCACGCACGTGGCTACGGTGCTCACGGCTACTTCGAAACGCTGGAAACGCTGGAAGACATCACCTGCGCTGACATCTTTCAGCGCAAGGGCGAGCGCACTCCTGCTTTTGTGCGATTCTCCACGGTGGCGGGCAACAAGGGTTCGATGGATCTGGCCCGCGATGTGCGGGGCTTTGCTGTGAAGCTCTACACCCAGCAAGGCAACTGGGATATTGTGGGCAACAACATCCCCGTATTTTTCATCCAAGACCCAATGAAGTTTCCCGATTTGGTGCACGCTGCCAAAGATGAGCCCGATCGTGCCTTTCCGCAGGCACAAACGGCTCACGATAACTTCTGGGATTTCATTTCGCTCATGCCCGACAGCATGCATATGGTGATGTGGATCATGTCCGATCGCGCCATTCCGCGATCCTTCCGCTTCATGGAAGGGTTTGGCGTGCATACCTTTCGGATGGTGAATGCCGAGGGTAAATCCACTTTCGTGAAATTCCACTGGAAGCCGAAGCTGGGTTTGCAATCGGTATTGTGGCCTGAAGCCGTCAAAATCAATGGCGCCGACCCTGATTTCCATCGTCGAGACCTCTGGGACGCCATTCAGCGTGGCGATTTCCCCGAATGGGAATTGGGTTTGCAGATATTCGATGAAGAGTTTGCCGAAAAATTCGAATTCGATGTGCTGGACTCCACCAAGCTGATTCCCGAAGAGCAGGTGCCAGTGCGAGTGGTGGGCCGTTTGGTGCTCGATCGGGTGGTGGATAATTTCTTTGCTGAAACCGAGCAGGTGGCATTCTGCACGCAGAATATTGTGAAAGGCATCGATCACACCGACGATCCCTTGCTGCAGGGTCGCAACTTCACTTACCTCGACACCCAACTCAAACGCCTGGGCAGCCCTAATTTCACCCATTTGCCCATTAATGCACCCAAGTGTCCGGTGATGAATTTCATGCAGGATGGCCATATGGCCACACGCAATCCGGTAGGCCGCGCCAATTATGAGCCCAACAGCTGGGGCGAAGGCCCGCGTGAATGCCCGCATGTGGGTTTTAAAAGCTATCCCGCCAGCGTGGCAGGCATGAAAGAACGCATGCGCTCGCCTTCCTTCGCCGATCATTACAGCCAGGCTCGACAGTTCTATATCAGCCAGACCAAGCATGAGCAGGCGCATATTCGCGACGCGCTCGGATTTGAGTTGAGCAAGGTAGAAACGGTGGCCATTCGTGAGCGAATGGTGGCTCACTTGCGCAATATCGACGAAGACCTTGCGCAAAGTGTGGCGCAGATTCTGGGTATTGATCCCTTGCCCGAGGCCATTCCGCCGGCGTCACCGGTAAGGCAAGATCTGCCGCCCTCGGATGCGCTCAGCATTCTCAAGCGCAACCCAGGCACTTTTGCAGGGCGCAAGCTGGGCATCCTGGCCAGCGATGGCAGTTCCGCCGACCTCATTCAGGCGTTGGAGCAAGCTGCGCAGAATGAAGGCGCCGTGTGCCAATTCGTGGCACCACACGCTGGCGAGATCAAACTCAGCGACGGCAGCACTCGCAAGGTCAAAGAGAAGATCGACGGCGGCCCGTCGGTGCTCTTTGATGCCGTGGCCGTGGTGCCCAGTGCCGAGGCGGTCACATCGCTCAAATCCATGCCCGCGGCGCTGCAATTCGTGGCTGACGCTTTCTATCACCAGAAGTATCTGGGCTATGGAACCGACGCCAAGCCTTTATTGGATGCTGCAGGTATCGGTAGCATGCTGGATGACGGCTGCGCCGCGCTCACCGATCAGCGCATGATCGATAGTTTCGTCATGGCATGTCGGGCGCTGCGCTACTGGCCACGTGCCTAAAGGAGGTGGTGTATGTCGAATCCGCGTGTTGC
>JAJUJN010000454.1 GCA_029265335.1 Alcaligenaceae bacterium | reverse complement strand
GACCTATGGCGATAACGGCAAGTTCACCGTGATCGACGCATCCATGCTCGAAGGCGACTTGTTCCTGGGCTGGGCAGACCTGGACGACGTCGATCCAGAAGGCCATTTCTACGGCGGCCTCACAGCTGGCGTGGCCGAAGAAGTGATTCTGGGTACCGGTGACAGCGTCATTGTCCTGCAAGCCGGTCTGGAAGGCGACACCTACGAGGGCACGCAGTCTTCCAGCATTGGTTTGATGGATACCATCTATAACTTCAATGCGAACTTTGATGCCTTGGTGGGCGGCACCAGCGATGGCACGCCGTACTCCACGGCACTGCTGGAGCTGGGGGGCAACGTGAGCACCCTGCAACAGGCGTTCGCGGCAGCTGCGGCCGTTTACGACGCCGACGAGGCTGAGGTGCTTTACTTCCACTTCGGTGGCAACACCTATCTTTATGCCGATACGGTGGAACCCGACGCCGGGCGCTACGATGCCGGCGACTTCGCGCTCCGCATTGTGGGTGAGCACGAGATCGAGTTCGAAACGATGGCTGTGCCGATCGATCCAATTTAATCAGTGGTAACGCGCAACGCCGAGTTGCGCACTTGCCTCGGGCACTGATGCCCGTGGCAAACCCGAGAGCGCCGACCCTGACGAGTCGGCGCTCTTTGCTTTGTTGATGCCGGGCTTCGCCCAAGGCTTGCGCGAGCATGCGTCCAAGCAGTGAAAGCACGGCTTTTGGCCGCGCCGTACCGCCTGGCCCCTGGGCGTACGCGGCGAGATAACCCTTTTGCCGCCACACGCCGTAGAATTGGCCGGGTGGACACCGCCAAGCTCGTAGAATTCCTCGATCAACACCGCCGCATCTTTGTGCTCACGGGCGCGGGCTGCAGCACCGACTCCGGCATTCCCGACTATCGCGATCTGGAAGGCGCCTGGAAGCGGCCGCCGCCGGTGAACTTCGACGCCTTCGTGGGCAGTCGAGCGGTGCGCCAGCGCTATTGGGCGCGGAGCCTGGTGGGCTGGCGTCATTTTGGCCGCGCGCGCGCCAACGAAGCGCATCGGGCGCTGGCCCAACTCGAACTGGCAAACCACACCATCGGTTTAGTCACGCAAAATGTCGACGGCCTGCATCAGGCCGCGGGTAGCCTGCGGGTGGTCGATCTCCACGGGCGCCTCGATCGGGTTGCCTGTTTGCGTTGCGAGCAGCGGCTGCCACGCGCCACTTTCCAGCATTGGCTTGAACAGCGCAACCCGAGCTGGGTAGCAGCCACCGCTCGCATGGCGCCCGATGGCGACGCCGATCTCGAAGGCGATTTTGGTGATTTTCAGGTGCCTGAGTGCCCGATATGCGGTGGCGTGCTCAAGCCCGATGTGGTGTTCTTTGGTGAACATGTGCCCAGGTCGCGGGTGGCGCAGGCCAGGAGCTGGCTGGCGCAAGCCGACGCGGTGCTGGTGGTGGGTTCCTCGCTCATGCTGCTCTCGGGCTACCGCTTTGCTCGCGATGCGGCAGCTCAGGGCTTGCCGGTGGTGGCCGTGAACTACGGCCGAACTCGCGCGGATCACCTGCTGCGGTTCAAAGTGCAGGCCGCCTGCGCAGAGGTTCTGCCTGCGGCGGTGGCGCAGATCGCTTGCGCTCAGGAGCTGCAGCTTTGAGATCGCCATCGAGCACGCGTTGGTATTTTGGCTGGAACATTGTGGCAGCCTCTGCGCTGCTCACCCTGCTCACAGTGGGCATGCGCATGAGCGTGGGCCCCTTCTTTTTGCCTATTGTCAGCGACCTCGGTTTCAGCCGCAGTCTGTTGTCCACCATCATCGCTGCGGGGATGCTTGCTTACGGCGTGGCCATGCCGGTGGCAGGTTATCTGGTCACTCGGTGGGGCACGCGTGCCGTGCTGGCGCTCGGGGCGGTCATCGTGTTCTTGAGCAGT
>JAJUJN010000391.1 GCA_029265335.1 Alcaligenaceae bacterium | reverse complement strand
GCGAAACCCATTTTGCCCGACGAACGGTTACTGAGTACGCGCACGGGGTCTACCGGTTCTACGGTGGGCCCCGCTGTGAGCATCACCCGTTTACCCGCCAGTGACTTGGCTTGAAAATGGGCCACGATGCCGGCGCGCAGATCGTGCGGCTCCAGCATCCGACCGTCGCCGGTCTCACCGCAGGCCTGGGCGCCACTACCCGGACCCAAAAAGCCTACGCCATCGCCCTTGAGCAGCTCGACATTGCGCTGCGTGGCGGGATTGAGCCACATCTCGCGGTTCATCGCGGGCGCCACGAGCAGCGGACAATTGCGCGCCAGACACAAGGTGCTGGCCAGATCATCGGCCACGCCGTACGCCAGTTTGAAGAGAAAATCGGTGCTCGCCGGCGCCACCACCACCGCATCGGCGCCGCGGGTGAGCGTAATGTGCGCCATCGCGTTGTCGGGCCGCATATCCCAGGCATCGACATACACATGACGCCCCGACAGCGCCTGCATGGTAATGGGAGTCATGAACTGTGTGGCTGCCGCCGTCATTACCACATCCACCACCGCGCCGTCATCCTGCAAGCGCCGCACCAGCTCGGCGACCTTGTAACAAGCGATGCCCCCAGACATCACCAGCACCAGGCGCCGCCCTGCCAAATCACCGACAGCCATACTCACCCCCACAGCTCATTGCCTGAAGTTCATACAGAAGGAAGCCCCATCAAGAGTTTTTCTCGGAGCGCTCCCGTCGAATTCTCCTGACTTCATCCACGATCAGCATGCCTGCGCCAAACGTGATGGCGGTATCGGCAAGGTTGAACGCAGGAAAATACCAGTCGCGCCAGTGAAACAGGAGAAAGTCGATCACGTGACCATAGAGCAGGCGGTCGACCACGTTCCCCAGCGCACCTCCCAGGATCAGCGTGAGCGCCACGCAGAACCACCGTTGGTGACGGTGGCGCGCCAGCAAATATACGATGATCACCGCAGCCAGTATGCCGACGCCCGTAAAGAACCAGCGCTGCCAGCCGGGTTGTCCGGCCAGAAAGCTGAAGGCCGCGCCCCGGTTGTAGAGCAGCGTGAAGTCGAGTATGGGGAGTACCGGAACCCTTTCACCATAGGTCAGCAGATGGTCAAAGGCCAGCTTGGTGCTTTGATCCAAACCGATGATGAGGGCGGCAATGGCGAGCCAGCGCAGCAGGCTGCGGCGCGCGCCTGCCGCGGTGGCGAGATCAGGCGACACGACGTTCCTCGCCGGCGCCGAAGAGATTGCTGGTGCAGCGCCCGCACAGCCCCGGGTGTTCAGGCTCGTGGCCGACGTCGTCGCGCCAATGCCAGCAGCGTTCGCACTTGCTGTGGGTTGAGGGGCGCACTTCGATCTGCAGGGCTCCCTCGCCGGGCACTACCCGCGCCTGCGACACAATCAGCACGAAACGTAGATCGTCGTTCAGGCTTTGCAGCAACGCCAGGTCTTCGCCGCTGGCGGTGAGGGTGACTTCAGCCTGCAACGATGAACCAATCTGGCCCGCCGAGCGCACGTTCTCGAGTTCGCGCACAACCTCGCTGCGCAACTCACGCAAGCGACTCCAGGCGCTGCGCAAGGCGTCGGCGTCTTGGGGTTGCGGCGCGTGGTGATAACACTGGGTGAAGATGCTCGTCGCAGACAGCTCATCGTGATGCGGCAGCAGAGCCCAGGCCTCTTCGGCGGTGAACGACAGCACCGGCGCCATGAGGCGCAGCAAGGTTTGGCTCACGTGCCAGAGCGCGCTTTGCGCCGAGCGTCGCGCCGCACTGCCTTCGGCCGTGGTGTAGAGCCGGTCTTTCAGGATATCCAGATAGAAGGCGCCCAGGTCTTCGGAGCAAAAGGTTTGCAAGCGTGAAACCGCGTGGTGGAATTCGTAGCGCTCATACCACGCTTCTACCTCGGCACTGAGGTCGGCGCACATGGTGAGCGCATAGCGATCGATCTCGAGCATTTGGTCTACGGGAACCTGGTGCTCCTCGGGATTGAAATCGCTCACGTTGGCCATCAGAAAGCGCAAGGTGTTGCGGATGCGTCGATAGCCTTCCACCACGCGTTTCAGGATTTCGTCGGAAATCGACAGTTCGCCCGAATAGTCGGTGCTGGCCACCCAGAGGCGCAGAATTTCGGCGCCGAGGGTATCGGACACTTTCTGAGGTGCGATCACGTTGCCCACCGATTTGCTCATCTTGCGGCCTTGCCCGTCGACCACGAAGCCGTGGGTGAGCAGAGCGCGATAAGGAGGCACACCGTAGAGCATGCAACTGGTGAGCAGAGAGGAATGGAACCAGCCGCGATGCTGGTCGGAGCCTTCCAGATAGAGATCGGCGGGCCAGGCGAGCTCAGCGCCGTGCGAGCCGCGACTGGGGCTGTCGGCATCAGTCGGGCCGCCCAGCACTGTGGTGTGCGTGACGCCGGAATCAAACCACACGTCGAGCGTGTCCCGGTTCTTTTCGTATTGATCGGCTTCTTCGCCCAGCAAGTCGCTCGGTTCGAGTTGCTGCCAGGCTTCGATACCGTCGCGCTCGATCCGCTTGGCCACTTCTTCGATCAG
>JAJUJN010000316.1 GCA_029265335.1 Alcaligenaceae bacterium | reverse complement strand
TATTTGCCAGCCTGCCTGGCAGTTGGCCACCACCGCGGGATTGCAATCGCTGTCGGGGTGCAGTTCGATCACTTTCTCGATGAAATGCGCCTCGGCGTGCATCACATCTTCCACAGTTTGGCCAGGCACGGGATCGGGCAGAAACCCAACGAAATAGCAGGGATGGCCAGCGCGCAGGGCGGCGCCCACTTCGCTGTCCGCCTTGAATCCGCCGATGCCCGGCCCGTGACCGGCGCGCGGGTCTACCACAATGAACGGCCGGCTCGCCGGATTCATCACCACGCCTTCGGGCGGCAGAATCCGCACCAGCCAATAGTTCACCGGTCGCGGGAGTTCGTGACCCGAGAGCACCGGCTCGTAATCGAAGTTGAGTACGTGCGGCACCTCTTCCTGCAGATGTTCCTGGTACTGATTGCCGCGTTGGCGCATCACATCAGTGTAGAGAATGCTGCGCTGCCACGCGTCCACGGCGTAGGCCGTGGCGTCAGCCATGGTTTTCCAGGGGATGAGTTGAGTCGGCAAAGTTGGTGCGGTTGCGGTGTCGGGCATGGTTGCTCCGGATTCGAATGTGGGCATGTCGGCGCACTTCGGAGCGCCGACATCAACGCCAGAAGGGCGTTTTGTTGCAATGCACCATTTCTAACGGATATCCGTCGCCGCGTCAAATTTCGCCTGCAGATTTTCCAGGCTTTCCTGCAGTTCAAGCCAGCGATGTTCTACCTCGCTGAGGCGCTTCTGCACCTCGCCATGTTCGGCCAAAACAGCGATGCGTTCATCGCGCCGGGCCTCGTCGTAGAAGGTGGGCTCGGCCATGCTGCGGTCGAGCTCGTCGCGACGAGCTTCGAGTTGGGCGAGTTCCGCTTCGACCTTGGCCAATTGCCGTTCAAGTGGCTTGCGCTCGACGGCCAGTTGCTGTCGGGCTTCCGCCTCCAGCCGACGCTGTGTTTTACGGTCGAGTGTTTCGTGATGGCTTGGTTCACCGTTGAGCGAGGAAGGTGCGTTCGCTGTAGAGCGGGTGGTTTCGGCGCTGCCCGCTGGAGAGGATGGGTTGGCCGACGTGCCGCGACCCACCGCGCCACGTTGACTCAACCACTGCCGGTAATCGTCGAGGTCGCCGTCGAACTCGCTTACCTTGCCATCGGCCACGATCCAGAATTCATCCACTGTAGTGCGTAGCAGATGACGGTCGTGAGACACCAGCAGCATGCTGCCCGAAAACTCGGCCAGGGCCTCGGTGAGCGCTTCGCGGGTGTCGACATCCAGATGGTTGCTGGGTTCGTCAAGCAGCAGAAGGTTAGGCTTTTGCCACACGATCAGGGCCAGGGCAAGGCGTGCTTTCTCGCCGCCCGACATCGGCGCGACCGCATCGGTGGCCTGATCGCCCACGATGCCGAAGCTGCCCAGATAGTTCCGCAATTCCTGCTCACGGGCGTTGGGGGCGATGCGTGCCAACTGGGTGAGCGGGCTCGCCGCGAGGTCGAGCATGTCGAGTTGCTGTTGGGCGAAGTAACCCACCCGCAGACCGCGAGATGCCGTCACCTTGCCAGCCTGCGCCTGTAGCTCACCGGCAATGGTCTTTACCAGCGTGCTCTTGCCCGCACCGTTGGCGCCTAGAATTCCTACCCGCGCACCGGCGCGCACCATGAGCGTGACATCACGCAGCACGGCGTGATCGTCGTAGCCACAGTTCACGTTCTCGAGCTTCAGCAGCGGGTCGGGCGTGAGCTCTGGCGAGGGTATACGGATGGCAATGCCGGAGTCCTGACGCAATGGCGCAAGTTGAGCCATGCGCTCCAGCGCCTTCACTCGGCTTTGCGCCTGCTTGGCTTTGGTGGCTTTGGCGCGAAAGCGGTCGATGAAGCTTTGCAGATGCGCTGCTTTCTTCTCCTGCTTGGCCAGCGCCAGCTCATGTTGACGCAAGCGTTCGGCGCGCTGCTCGACGAAGTTGTGGTAGCCACCCTTGTAGCGCACCAGCTTTTGCTGGTCGAAGTGCAGAATGCTGCGCGCGGCGGCGTCGAGGAATTCGGTGTCGTGCGAAATCAACAGCACTGTGCCCGGGTAACTGTCGAGCCAACGTTCGAGCCAGATCATGGCGTCGAGGTCGAGGTGGTTGGTGGGCTCGTCGAGCAGCAGCAAATCCGAGGGCGCCATCAGCGCGCGAGCCAGGTTCAGCCGCATGCGCCAGCCCCCCGAGAACTGCCCCACGGGCTTCATCCATTGGTCGGGTGCGAAGCCCAGACCGGCCAACAATTGCTCGGCGCGAGATTCGGCAGTCCAAGCGCCGGCGTCGGCCAGCTCGGCCTCGAGTTCAGCCACCCGCATGCCGCTGTCGTGATCTTCGTCGCCTGTTATCTGGGCACGGGCCGCTTGCAGCTCGCGCAGCTTGGTGTCGCCGTCGATCACGAATTCGCGCGCTTCCCGCTCGAGCGCGGTGATCTCCTGCGCAATGGAGGCGATTCTCCAGCCGGGAGGAATCTCCAGCGTGCCCGCGTCGGCGTCGATATCACCGTTGATGAGGGCAAAGAGTGTGGATTTGCCCGCACCATTTTTGCCCACGATGCCCACGCGCTCGCCAGGGTGGATGACGAAGTCGGCTTGGTCGAGCAGCACTTTGGTGCCGCGTCGCACGGTGAGGTTGGTGGCTCGGATCATGAGATCAACTGCGAACGCTCCAGGAGCAGGATGCTGTCGTCGCTCATGGTGGTGGGCAGCCAAATGGGGTTGAGGTGGGGGAAGGCGGCTTCGAAGTGGGCGCGTTCGTGACCGATCTCCAAAATGAGTGCGCCGTGTTCGCTGAGATAACGGGGTGCGTCAGCGAGAATCTGACGAATGAGATCCATGCCATCGCTGCCACCTGCCAGACCGAGTTGGGGCTCGTGCAGGTATTCGGCGGGCAGGGCGCTCATGGAGGTGGCGTTCACGTAGGGTGGATTGCACACGATCAGGTCGAACTGCTGCGGAGGCACGCTGTTGAATAGGTTGGATTGCACCACGCTGATGCGGTCTTCCAGCCCAAAGTCGTTCACATTGCGCTGTGCTACGGCTAGCGCCTCAGCGGAGATGTCTGCTGCCGTGACCAGCGCCTCGGGAAACACTTCGGCAGCGATGATGGCCAGGCAGCCGGAGCCCGTGCAGAGATCGAGCACCGAGTGCACGTCGCCATCTTCGTTGCCCAGCCAGGCTTCCAGGCCCTCGTCGAGCAGTTCGGCAATGGGCGAACGGGGAATCAACACGCTCTGATCCACCATGAAGCGACGACCTCGCAACCAGGCTTCGCCGGTGAGGTAGGCGGCTGGCAAG
>JAJUJN010000273.1 GCA_029265335.1 Alcaligenaceae bacterium | reverse complement strand
GTGGGTTACGACGTGCCGCGGCATGGCCAGCCCGACGACGCCACCCGCGCCGCGTTGCGCGCCTTTCAGATGCACTGGCACCCTGAGCGCCACGACGGTCTGCCAGACCGTGCGACCGCGGCCAAATTGTTGGCTGTTTTGAAAGTGGATGGCTGGCCGGCCGACCCCGAACCTGCGGCGGCTCAGGGTCGGCCGGCTTTATAAGGTGTGGCGCTTGCACCGGCCAAGCGGCCGCGCGTTGCAGGATGCGCCCGCTACCCTCAGCCCGCGATGTATTTCTCGAGCTGATCGATGATGAATTGCTGTTCGTCGATGATGTCTTTTACAAGGTCGCCAATGGAAATGAGACCGATCAGGCGATCGTTTTCCATCACGGGCAGGTGACGCGTGCGACGCTCGGTCATGAGCGCCATGCAATCGGTGCTTTCGTCGTCGGGGCTCACATACAGCACATGAGCCGTCATGATTTCGTGCACTTTGGTGGTGGCTGCGGCGCGGCCGCGCAGAATCACTTTGCGGGCGTAATCGCGCTCGGTCATGATGCCCACCACGGCGTCGCCTTCGGTAACCACCAGCGCGCCAATGCCATGTTCGGCCATGCGCCGCATGGCTTCCAGAACGGAATCGTTGGGCCCAATTTGATGCACGGCGGGATTGCCCTTGGCTTTGAGAATGTCGGCAACCTTACTCATGATAGGGTCTCCAGAGGCTGACGCGGGCCACTTGCACCGCCAAGCCATTCTACCCTCAGCGCCACTTGTGAGCAGCTGTTCCGATGAATGTCGGCAAGTGCGCAACGGCTAGGGTATCCTAAAGGCTTTCGCGGTGGCGCTAATCAGGCCCCATCGCTTTCGCCATTTCCGCTATCTTCCGCCAGGCTTTCGAGCATGACAGCAAACGCCGCTCCATCCCGTTTCACAGGCACCGAACGCTACGTTGCCACCCACGATCTCAATCTCGCCGTCAACGCCGCGCTCACACTCGAGCGCCCTTTGCTCATCAAGGGGGAACCGGGCACGGGCAAAACCATGCTCGCCGAAGAAGTGGCAAGCGCCCTGGGTCGTCCGCTGCTGCAGTGGCATATCAAATCCACCACCAAAGCGCACCAGGGCCTATACGAATACGATGCGGTGTCACGTCTGCGCGACTCGCAATTGGGCGACGAAAAAGTGCGGGACATTCGCAATTACATTGTGAAGGGCGTGCTCTGGCAGGCATTCGAGGCCGACGAGCCGGTGGTGCTGCTGATCGACGAAGTCGACAAAGCCGACATCGAGTTTCCCAACGATTTGCTGCGCGAGCTCGATCGTATGGAGTTCCATGTGTATGAAACTCGCGAAACGGTGGTAGCCAAGCATCGGCCGTTGGTGATCATCACCTCCAACAACGAAAAAGACCTGCCCGACGCCTTCCTGCGGCGCTGTTTCTTCCATTACATCCAGTTCCCCGACCGCGAAACGCTCGAGAAGATCGTGGCGGTGCACTTTCCCAACCTCAAGCAAGAACTCCTCGCCGCGGCGCTCGACGCCTTCTTGCGCATGCGCGATATCCCGGGCCTCAAAAAGAAGCCTTCTACGTCGGAGTTGCTCGACTGGCTCAAACTGCTCCTGGCTGAAGACATCCCTCCAGAGGCCCTGCACAGCGACGATGCCGAAGCGGTGGTGCCGCCATTGCACGGTGCGCTGCTCAAGAACGAACAAGATATCCATCTGTTCGAACGCCTGCTTTTCATGACCCGCGGTCGCCGCTGATGCGGCGGGTTCGGCGTCGCGTCCGAGTCATGTCATGCTGATCGATTTTTTCACCCATTTGCGCGAGCATCAGGTTCCGGTTTCGTTGCGCGAGTACCTCACCTTGCTCGAAGCCTTGCAGCGTCAGGTCGTGCCACCGTCCATGGACGACTTCTACTACCTCGCGCGCACCATCATGGTGAAAGACGAGTCGCATTTCGACCGCTTCGACAAAGCCTTCGGCAGCTATTACCGCGGGCTCGAGGCCGCGCTGCCTCCCGGCAAAGAAATCCCGCTCGATTGGCTGCTCAAGAGTTTCGAGGCCAACCTCACCCCCGAGCAAAAGGCCGCTATCGAGAAGCTGGGCTGGGACAAGCTCATGGAGGAGTTCAAGAAGCGCCTCGATGAGCAAACAGGCCGGCATGCCGGTGGCAGCAAGTGGATAGGCACCGGTGGCACCTCACCTTTTGGCCACAGTGGCTATCACCCCGAAGGTATCCGCGTGGGCGGTGAAAGCCGCAACCGCAGCGCGGTAAAGGTGTGGGAAGAACGGCAATATCGCGACTACGACGATTCCGTGGAATTGGGCACCCGCAACCTCAAAGTGGCGCTGCGCCGATTGCGTCGCTTTGCGCGTGAAGGCGCCGAACTCGAGCTCGATCTCGACGACACCATCGCTCAGACCGCGCGCAATGCCGGTCAGCTCGATATCCGCATGGTTCCCGAGCGGCACAACGCGGTGAAGGTGCTGATGCTGCTGGATGTGGGCGGCAGCATGGACGATCACGTCAATCAGGTCGAAGAATTGTTTTCTGCAGCACGCAGCGAGTTCAAGAATCTGGAGGTGTTCTATTTTCACAATTGCGTCTACGAGCATCTGTGGCGCAGCAATGTTCGCCGCCAGCAGTACAAGATTGCCACGATGGACGTGCTGCACCGCTTCAACCCTGACTGGCGCTTGATACTTGTGGGGGATGCCACCATGAGCCCTTACGAGATCATGCAACCGGGAGGCTCGGTGGAATATCACAATGCCGAGCCCGGTGCGGTGTGGCTGCAGCGTCTCACTCACACCTTTCCGCATTTTGCCTGGCTCAACCCCGAACCGCAGGGCTTGTGGCACTACCGACAGTCCATTGGCATCATCCGCGAGCTGATGCACGATCGCATGTTCCCGGTCACTGTGGCCGGTCTTGAAGAGGCCATGCATCTGCTATCAAAATAAGCCGGCGGGTCGGCCCACCCGCCCGCGGCCGGCCATTCCACTCACCTCTGCCGAGGACGCCCCATGTCGCCCTTCTCCACCCATCTTTCCTTGTTGCCTGCCACCCTGGTGTGTTCGTTAGGGCTGCTGCTGCCCCAGGCGGGGCAAGCGGCGGAAGGCCCGGTGCCGCTGCCTGGCGCCGCTGAGCAGTCGGCCGAAGCCCAACTGCCAGCCCTGCCGCCCGGTGTGCGTCAGTTGCACAGCGTGGAGGGCGTCACTGAATACGAGTTGCCCAACGGGTTGCGCATTCTGCTGGCACCCGATGAATCCAAATCGTCCACCACGGTGAACATGACCTACCTGGTGGGCTCGCGTCACGAGAATTATGGCGAAACCGGCATGGCGCACCTGCTCGAGCACATGCTGTTCAAGGGCACACCGCTCATGCGCAATGCTCTGGCGGAGTTTGCCAGGCGCGGCTTGCGAGCCAACGGCACCACCTCGATGGATCGCACCAATTACTTCGCCACCTTTGCCGCCGACCCCGAGACCCTTGCCTGGTACCTCGGCTGGCAGGCCGACACGATGATCAACGCCAGCATTCTGCGCGAAGATCTCGACACCGAAATGACCGTGGTGCGCAACGAAATGGAGGCTGGCGAGAACAGTCCTTTTCGGGTGTTGCTGCAGAAAATGATGGCGGCCGCCTTTCAGTGGCACAACTACGGCAAGAGCACCAGTGGCGCCCGCGCCGACGTCG
>JAJUJN010000005.1 GCA_029265335.1 Alcaligenaceae bacterium | reverse complement strand
CACGCCCGTCGCCAGCACTACGATGTGTTGCTGGTGGATACTGCCGGCCGTCTGGGGGTGGACGAAGCGATGATGACCGAAATCGGGCAGCTGCATCAGGTGCTCAACCCCATCGAGACCCTCTTCGTGGTCGATGCCATGCAGGGCCAAGATGCCGTGAACGTGGCCAAGGCCTTCAACGACGCCTTGCCGCTTACCGGTGTGGTGCTCACCAAGCTCGACGGCGACGCACGCGGCGGCGCGGCGTTGTCGGTGCGCCACGTTACCGGCAAGCCTCTCAAGTTCGTGGGGGTATCCGAAAAGCTCAACGGTCTGGAGCCCTTTTACCCCGATCGCATGGCCCAGCGCATTCTGGGCATGGGCGACATCGTCTCGCTGGTTGAACAGGCCCAGAAGTCGATCGATGTGCAAGACGCGCAGAAGCTGGCCGCCAAGCTCAAGTCGGGGAGCCGTTTCGACCTCAACGACTTCCGCGAACAGCTGCAGCAAGTGGGTAAATTGGGCGATATGAGCTCACTGCTCAAAAAGCTACCGTCGCAGTTCGCCCAGGCTGCCGATCAGCTCAAAGATGGTCAGGCCGACCAGCAAATGCGTCGCATGCTGGGCATTCTCCACAGCATGACCCCCGTGGAGCGGGCCAACCCCGAACTTCTCAAGGCATCGCGCAAGCGTCGGATTGCGGCGGGAGCCGGCGTGCCGGTGCAAGAGGTCAACCGTTTGCTCAAGCAATTCGACCAGATGCAGGGCATGATGAAGCAAATGAAGAAGGGCGGCATGGCCAAAATGATGCGATCCATGGGCGGCAAGGGTCTGGGCGGGCTCAAGCTGCCCGGTGGTTTCAAGTTCTAAGGTGGAGCTCGCATGACACTCATCACCTGGTTACTGTTGATCGCAGCCCTGCTGCCCCTGGTTGGCACGGTGCTGGCCAAAGCCGGCGGCAAGAATTTCGACAACAACCAGCCCCGGACCTGGCTGGCAGCCCAGGAAGGCTGGCGCGCGCGGGCCAACGCCGCGCAGAACAACCTGTTCGAAACTCTGCCCTTCTTCTTTGCGGCGGTGCTTTTTGCCCTCTTTCAGAGCGGCGAGCCCGAATACGTGGCCGGCCTCATGATTGCCTGGATCGCCGCACGCCTCGCCTACATCTGGTTCTACGTCTCCAACCGAGGCACCTTGCGTTCGCTCATCTGGCTGGTGGCGCTGCTGATCAATATCGCGATTCTGTTCGCCTGAGCGACAGGCTCAGTTGAGTTCAAGCGTCTTGGTCGGCGCGGCTCCCACGAAGTGAGGGGAACCTCAGCTCATCCGACTTCCTATGGTCGCGTGCGCGCCCGCCGGCGCCTTTACAGCTTCTGACGATATGAGCCGCCGACAAGGTCGAACAGAAAGAGACGGCATTCGAGGGCGCCGTTATAGAGCGGGATGCGCTGGCGAGGGGTAAGCCGCAGGTGGCGGGGCAATTGGAGGTCGGTGGTGATGATGCCCACTTGCCAGCCGTCGAAGTGTGCTTTTAACGTGCTGGAGAACGCCTGCCAGAGTTCTGCGGCGTCGGTTGCTGCGGGTTCATCCTCCGACGCCTCGTTGGCGGCAGATTGCCATGCCATGCGATCGCCGTACGGTGGGTTGCTGAGTATCCAGCCTTTGTCTTCGGTGGGTCGCAAGTCGCGTGCGTCGCGCAATTCCCAAGTGATCAGGTGATCGGGCAAACCGGCGCGAGCGAGGTTGGCCTGAGCGGTGCGCAGGGCCTCGGGGTCGTTATCGCTACCGATCAGCGGTGCCGGCAGTTCTTCGCGCTCGGCAGCCCGCGCTTCAGCCTTGAGCTCGTGCCATCGGGCGGTGTCGTGCCCACGCAGGCGCTCGAACGAGAAAGGACGCCTGCTGCCTGGGGCAATGCCCAGAGCCTGTTGCGCCGCTTCGATCAATATCGTGCCGCTGCCGCAGAAAGGGTCGATCAACGCCTGGTGGGGTTGCCAATCGACCAGTGCCAGCATGCCGGCAGCCAGGTTCTCGCGCAGCGGCGCCACCCCTTTGTCGAATCGCCAACCCCGTTTGAACAGGGATTCTCCGGAGGTGTCGAGGTAGAGCGTGGCGCTGTCGGCATTCAGAAACACGTGCACGCGTGCGTCGGGCCGTACGGTATCGATGTCGGGGCGGGCGCCTTCGAGCTCACGCAAGCGGTCACAGATACCGTCTTTGGTGCGCAGGGTGCAATATTGCAGGCTCGCAAAAGGGCTGCGAACGGCCGATGTGTCTACCCGTAGCCGCTGTTCGGCGCCAAACCAGCGTTCCCAGGGAGTGCTGCGCGCCAATTCCAGCAAGTCATTTTCGGTGCGCACCGGCGCCTGCGCCACGCGCAGCAGAATGCGTGTGGCGATGCGGCTATGCAGATTCGCTCGCATCATGCCATCCCAGGTCGTGCGGAAATGGCATCCCGCCCGTATGGCCTCCACCTGCTCCATGCCCAGGCGAGTGAGCTCGGCAGCCAGCACAGTTTCCAGGCCCGCGGGGCAGGGCGCAAATGCCGCATAGTGGGTGTCGGTGCTGGCCACGATTTTTGCCTGAGGCTGGGCAGGGGTGGCCGGCCTAGACTTGCTGCGTTGCGCCGGGCCACGTTCGCGAGTGTGGCCACCCGCAGATTGGCGAGGCTCGTGGCCGCTTTTGCGTGACGCCGGCCGGCGGGTCGGTGCGCCTCGTGCTTCGTCTGGCAATCGTTCGGCGGCTCGCGCAGGTTTGCTGCTGCGCGCGGTAGCACCCGCCGAGGGTGGGTTGCCCGTCGGGGCCGATTCGCCCATCTGGCGCTGTGCCACTTTGCGGGCACGCGCCCCGCTGCGACTGCGTGGCTTGTCGGCACTATCGTTGGCCTTGGCCGGCCGCGGTTTGAGGGTCAGGGTTTTGCGTTTGGTGGAATCGGTCACGCGTGACCTCACATCAGAAGGGCTTCACCACCACGAGGACCGTGGCAATCAAAAGAAACAGCACGGGAATCTCGTTGAACCACCGATAGAACACATGGTTGCGGCGATTTTGGCCGGCTTCGAATTTGCGCAGCAGAACGCCACAGCCGTGGTGATAGCCCACGGTGAGAACCACGATGAGCAACTTGACGTGCATCCAGCCATTGCCGGGGCCCATGCCAATGCCGTAGCCCAGGTAGAGCCAGAGCCCCAGCAGGATGGCGGGAACCGCCAGGATGGTGGTGAAACGGAAAAGACGCCGCGCCATGCCCAGCAAGGTGGCGCGCACGGTGTCGTCGGTGGTTTGCGCCAGGTTCACGAAAATGCGGGGCAGATAGAACAGCCCCGCAAACCATGAAGCAACAAACACGATATGGAGCGCCTTGATCCAGAGCATGGGGATTCCTTGGTGGGCGAGCACGCGGCGGCGCGGGTAAACGCCGCCCAGGCGGCGTCAGCTCATCGGGTTTGGCCGTCGCCGGTGAGGACCCACTTGAGCGTGGTGAGGCCTTCGAGCCCTACCGGGCCGCGCGCGTGCAGCTTGTTGGTAGATATGCCGATCTCGGCCCCCAATCCATATTCGAAGCCATCGGCAAAGCAGGTAGGCAGGTTGACCAGCACAGAAGCGGAATCGACCTCGCGCTGGAAGCGGCGAGCGTGGCTGAGATTCTGCGTCACGATGCTGTCGGTATGGCCCGAGCCCCAGCGGTCGATATGGTCGATGGCGGCGTCGAGATCGTCTACCACACGCACTGCCAGAATGGGGGCGAGGTATTCGGTGGCCCAGTCGTCGTCGGTGGCCGGCTTGGCGTCGGGCAACCATTGGCGGCTGCGCTCACAGGCACGCAGCTCCACCTCGTGTTCCGCAAAACGTTGAGCGAGTCGGGGAAGAATGCGCTCTGCCACATCGGCGTGAACGAGCAAGGTTTCCATGGTGCCGCAAATGCCGTAGCGGTATGTTTTGGCGTTGACGGCGATGGTTTCAGCCTGATCCAGATCGGCTGCGTCGTCGATATACACATGACAATTGCCGTCGAGGTGCTTGATGAGCGGCACCCGAGCATCGCGCTCGAGAGCAGCCACCAGGCCCTTGCCGCCCCTCGGCACGATCACGTCGACGTAGTCGGTGAGCTGGGCGAGCAGGGTGACCGCGGCACGATCGGTGGTGGGCACAATCTGCACCGCGTCTTCGGGCAGGCCGGCTTGCACCAGCCCTTGCCGCACGATGTTGGCCAGGGCGCGGTTGGAATGCTGAGCTTCGGAACCCCCACGCAGAATGGCGGCATTACCCGACTTGAGGCACAAGGCCGCTGCGTCGATAGTCACGTTGGGGCGTGATTCATAAATGATGCCGATCACGCCAATGGGCGTGCGCATGCGCCCTACCTGCATACCGTTGGGTCGGGTAATGGTGGCGGTGAGTTCGCCCACTGGATCGGGCATGTCGGCAATCTGGCGCAAGCCAGCGGCCATGAGCTCGATGCTGCGATCGGTGAGGCGGAGGCGGTCGATCATGGCAGGCGCAAGATCGCGTTCGCGCGCGGCCAGCAGATCGCGCTCGTTTTCAGCTTGTAGCTGCTGGCGCTGCGCCAACAAGGTTTCTGCCATGGCGCGCAAGGCCTCGGCCTTTTGACGGTCGGGCGCGTTGGCCAATTGGCGTGAGGCCTGCCGCGCCTGGCGGCCCAGTGTTTGCAAAGTGGCGGCAAGATCGTTCATGACGGACTTCTCAGATAAATGAATCGAGCGACGGTAGGGCCGATCAGCGTTGACGGGTGAGGCGCAGCGCCAGGTGGGTGAGTTCCTGCCAGGCGTCGAGCCGGCCCGGCACCTTCAAACCCTTGATGAGGCGGTCTACCTCGTGCGCATGGCGTATGACGGCGGCTGAGGCTCGCTGGGGCTGCCGACTCCACACTTGCGTGATGACCCAGAGCACAAGCGGCAAGGCTTCGCCCTCGGCTCGCAGCCCTTCGATCATGCGCACCACTCGGGGCGCTTGACCGGCTTCGATGGCGTCGCGTAGTTGAAAGGGATTGTACCGGGCTACGTTCATGACTGCTTGTTGCACATCGGCAGCGGCCAGCGTGCCTGGTGGAAACGTGAGCCCCAGCTTGAGAATCTCTTGATGCGCTGCGAGTAGATTGCCTTCGACCCGGTCGGCCAGCCATTGTCGGGTGGCGAGGTCGAGCTCCTGTTGTTGGTTGGCCAGACGAATGCCGATCCACTCTGGGAGTGCGGCGCGGTCGATGGTGGGTACATCGATCAGCACGGCATGGCGCGACACGGTCTGAAACCAGGCCGCCTGACGCAGGGTGCGATCCAATCGTGGCAGCTGCAACACCACCAAGGTATCGGTGGCAGGCGAAGGCAGTTGCTCAGCCAGACGCGCCAGAGTGTCGCCGCCCGCCTTGCCGGGCTTGCCCGTGGGCAAGCGCCATTCGAGCAGGCGATTCTCACCGAATAGGGAAATGGAGCCAAGCTGTCCCGCCAGGCTCGCCCAATCGGAGCGAGCATCGAGCACCTGACTGCTGCGGTCGGTAAAACCCTTGGCCATGGCGGCGGCCCGGATCTGATCAGCGGCTTCGATCACCAGCAGGGCCTCGTCACCCGCGATCACATAGAGACCGGCCAGGTTGCGCTGCAGGTGGCCGGCGAGTTGATCGGGGCGCAGTGTGCGACCGGCCATGACCAATGCCCTCAGTCGGCGCCGCCAGCGGCGTTCTGGTGGGCCTGGCTGGCGAGCCAGGCGTCTTCGAACCCGGGCGCGGCGAGCCGGTTGAGCAGACGCAAGGCCATGTCGTTCTGCATGGCGCGATAGAGCGAATCGGCTTCGCTCTCTTTGGCTTGGGCCACGTTGTCGTCCCAGGGCAGCAAGCGTGAAGCACGCAGCTCGGTGCTGGGCACCAGAATCTCGCCCTGCTCATCGAGCACCCGGAAAATCAGCCGCAGTATCAGTTCGTATTCCTGGACTCGGCCTTGCGCGTTGAGGGATGTCTCGAGGCGTTCGCGGTGCACCTCGAGCACTTCGAGCTGGACTTCCGCCGGCTGACTGGCGGGAACCACCCGCAAGCCGGGCGCCGACGCCTCCATGCGGCGGCGCAGCTGCGCACCGAACTCGGAGTTGAGGGGCACGTTGATGGCCAACGTATCGAACGGCACCTCGGTGGCGCCGCGCAGAGTGAAACCGCAGGCAGCCACGGCCAGCAACAGCACCAAGAGCAAGGGCCGGCAGTGCCGAGCGATGGCAAACATGAGTCAGCCCACCACGTTGACGAGCTTGCCCGGCACGACGATCACCCGCTTCACCGGCCGTCCCTCGAGAAAGCGAACCACCGCCTCGTGGTCGCGGGCCTGTGCTTCGATCTCGCTCTTGTCGGCGCTGGCCGATACATGCAGGGCGCCGCGCAGTTTGCCGTTGACCTGCAGTACCAGTTCGACCTCGTCGAGTTGCAGCGCGGCTGGGTCGACCTCTGGCCAGGCGGCATCCAGGATGTCGCCGGAAGCCTGCGCGTAGCCGAGGTCGCGCCAGAGCTGCCAAGTGATGTGCGGCACGACCGGATAGAGGATGCGCAGCAGGATCGACAGGCTTTCGGTGAGAACTGCGCTGGCGCTGTTCTGATCGACGTCGGTGAGGTCGGCATGCTCCAGGGTGTTGAGCAGCTTCATGCCGGCCGACACCACGGTGTTGTACTGCATGCGCTCGTAGTCGTATTGGGCCTGCTTGAGTACCACATGAACGTCGTGGCGCAGCCGCTTGACCGGTGCCGGGGCGCTCGAGAAATCGGCAGTGGCGCCCGGTTGCAAGCGCTCGCGCTGCTGCAGCGACCAGCTCCACAGACGGCGCAAAAAGCGGTGCGAACCTTCCAGTGCCGTATCCGACCATTCCAGGGTCTGTTCGGGCGGGCTGGCGAACATGGTGAACAGGCGTGCCGTGTCGGCGCCGTGACTGTCGATGATGGCCTGCGGATCCACACCATTGTTCTTTGATTTGGACATGGTGCCGATGCCGCCGTATTCCACCGGGGAACCGTCACGCTTGAGCTTTGCGCCCACAATGTTGCCTTTGCCGTCGTGCACATCTTCGACTTCGTCTGGCCAGAAGTACTCCACACCACCGCTGGCCGTGCGCCGCGAATAGATATGGTTGAGCACCATGCCCTGGCACAGCAGACGGGTGAAAGGCTCACTGAACTTCACCAGGCCGAGGTCTCGCATGACCTTGGTATAGAACCGTGCGTAGAGCAAATGCAGAACGGCATGTTCAATGCCGCCGATGTACTGATCCATCGGCATCCAGTAGTCGTTGCGCTCATCGACCATGGCGTCGTGAGTGTCGGGCGAGGCGTAGCGCCGGACATACCACGACGAATCCACGAAGGTGTCCATGGTGTCGGTCTCGCGCCGTGCCGGTTTGCCGCAGGAGGGGCAGGTGCAGGCCAGGAAGGCTTCGTGCTTGGCCAGGGGGTTGCCGCTGCCGTCGGGAATAAGATCTTCGGGAAGCTTCACCGGCAGATCTTCTTCGGGTACCGGAACCGCACCGCAGCTCTCGCAATGAATGATGGGAATGGGTGTGCCCCAGTAGCGCTGCCGTGAGATACCCCAGTCGCGCAAACGCCAGGTAACTTTTTTACCACCCAGACCGAGCGCTTCGAGTCGCTTGGCGATGGCATCTACCGCAGCCTGATGGTCGAGCCCGTTGAAGTCGCCCGAATTGATCGTTGCGCCAGGAAGATCTACACCGGGCTTGGCGGCATAGTGGTCTTGCCAGCTGTTGGTATCGAAGGGTTTGCCCTCAATGGCGATCACCGGCTCGATAGGCAGGCCATATTTGCGAGCGAAGGCGAAGTCGCGCTCATCGTGCGCCGGCACTCCCATCACAGCGCCGTCGCCGTAACTCATGAGCACGTAGTTGCCTACCCACACCTCCACCGGCTGGCCAGTGAGGGGGTGGGTCACGCTGAGGCCGGTGGGCAAGCCTTCTTTGTCGCGTGCCGCCAGTTCGGCTTCGGATACGCCACCCTGGCGCGAGCGCTCGATGAAGGCCGCCACCTCAGGCCGGCTCTTGGCCGCGTGCGCCGCCAGGGGGTGTTCGGGGGCCACCGCGCAAAAAGTGACACCCATGATGGTATCGGCGCGGGTGGTGAAGACGTACATGCGACCGTCTTGAATGAGCTCGCCGTTGTCGTCGCGGATGTCGTGGGTGAAGGCGAAACGTACGCCCTCGCTTTTGCCGATCCAGTGCTCCTGCATGAGTCGCACCCGCTCCGGCCACCCGGGCAGGTCGTTCTTGACCGCCTCGAGCAGCTCCTCGGCGTAGTCGGTGATGCGCAGGTAATAGCCCGGAATCTCGCGTTTTTCTACCAGTGCGCCCGAGCGCCAGCCGCGACCGTCGATCACCTGTTCATTGGCCAGCACGGTTTGATCGACAGGGTCCCAGTTCACCACCTGAGTCTTGCGGGAGGCGATGCCTTTTTCGAGCATCTTGAGGAACAGCCACTGGTTCCACTTGTAGTAGTTGGGATCGCAGGCGGCGATTTCGCGCGACCAGTCGATGGCCAGACCCATGGCATTCATCTGCTGCTTCATGGTGGCGATGTTGTCGTAGGTCCAGCGTGCGGGTGGGACCTGCGACTTCATGGCGGCGTTCTCGGCAGGCATGCCGAAGGCGTCCCAACCCATGGGCATGAGCACGTTATAGCCCCGCATGCGCAATTGGCGCGCCATCATGTCGTTGATGGTGTAGTTGCGCACGTGCCCCATGTGCAGTCTGCCGCTGGGGTAGGGCAGCATGGAACAGGCGTAGAACTTGGGCTTTTCGGTACCATCCGCCGCCCGGGCGTGTTCGACGGTGCGGTAAACCTCGTGCTCGGCCCAGTGTTGCTGGGCGGCGGCTTCGATGGCGGCGAAATCGTAACGTTGCGACATGGTGGCAGGAATCGGGTAAATGCCGGGCTTGGGCATAAGCAACCTTGCCCCAACCCCGGGAAAATGAGGGAAACCAACAATTATACCGAGCTGCCCCAGCGGCGGGCCGGGCCGACGCGGGTAACATCCCGCTGCCGGCCCTCAGTTGGTGGCAACTTCGGGCTTGACCACTTCGAGTTCGGTGAGGCGTTCACGCCATGGGGCAGGCAAGGCAACGCCTTTGCGCAGCGATACATCGGCGTACACATACAGCAGCTCGCCACTGACCAGCAGCGAGTCGTCGCGCCACACCGAAGCGGCAAACTGCACGCTGCTGCGACCCAGCCGAACGCAGCGCACGCCGATCTGGAGCTCGTCGTCGAATTCGGCCGACGCCAGAAAGTCGAGGGTGGAACGCCGCAGGAACATTTCTTTGCCTTCCAGCGCCTGTTGCTGTGGGCTGGGCAGACCGGTGTGTCGCCAATATTCGGTGAAGCCTACATCGAAATACAAGAGGTAGTTGCCATTGAAGACAACCCGCTGCATGTCCACCTCCGCCCAGCGCACGCGCAGCGGATAAAAGAAGGCGAAATCGGCTTTTTGCACAACCCACTCTCCTCAAGCGATCCGAGCCCGATTGATTCGCGCCTCATTGTTGGCAACGAATCGCCCGGCATGATCAAAGAAACCAGCGCACGATACTCGCGCCAACCGCCAGAAAAGGCATGAGCAACGTGGTGAGCACCCCGGTGAACAACAGCACCAGCAAAATCGGCAGCCCGTAAGGCTCGAGTCGTGAATACGAATACGCCATGCGGTGCGGCAGCAGACTGTAGAGAATGCGGCCGCCGTCGAGCGGCAACAAGGGCAAGAGATTGAGCGCCATGAGGATCAGATTGATATTGACCCCGGCGATGGCCATCTGCACAAAAAACGATTCTTGCACACCGCTGCTGGCCAGAAACCGCAGGCTGATCGCCCACAGAATGGCCATGAACAAGTTGGCGCCTGGCCCGGCCAGCGCCACCCAGCGCATGTCACGCTTGGGATTGCGCAACTTGCCGAAATCGACCGGCACCGGCTTGGCCCAGCCGAAAAGCAAGCCCGCACCGCCCAGCAGCTTGCTGGTGAGCAGAATGAACACCGGTACCGCAATCGTACCTACCGGATCGATGTGGGGAATGGGGTTGAGAGTGACGCGGCCCGCACGCGTAGCGGTGTCGTCGCCGAACATGCGGGCCACGTAGCCATGCGCCGCCTCGTGCAGGGTGATCGCAAAAATCACCGGCAAAGCGTAAACCGCAATGGCTTGAATAATGTCTTCCATTCAGCGATTGTAGCCGTCGCGGCCCACACTGACGCCAGGGGCCAGCGCTGCCCAGACCTCAACTTGGGCGAGGGCGCCACCGAGCGCCAACACCCAGCCACCCCTCATTGCTCAACCAAACCGATTGCCGCCGGATCTCCTCGCCCCTGCCGTGCCACCACGGGCTCGCGTCCGGTGAGATCGATCATGGTGGTGACTTCACCCGGGCAGACACCCTCAACCACGCCGGCCAGTGCATGGTCCAGGCGATCGCGGATCTCTTCGGGATCACGCAGGGGCTCCTCATCACCTGGCAAGGTGAGCGTGCTTGAAAGGAGCGGGCCTGTCTCGGCCAGCAGGGCGCGCACCACGGGGTGGTCGGGTACTCGCAAACCTATGGTTTTGCGCGAAGGGTGAGCGAGCCGGCGTGGTACTTCTCGCGTGGCTTCCATCACGAAGGTGAAAGGCCCCGGCGTGGCCAGCTTGAGCAGGCGATATTGCTTGTTGTCGACCTTGGCCAGTTTGCCCAGTTCCGAAAGGTCGGGCACGAGCAGCGCCAGCAAGTGGCGCTCGTCGATGCCGCGCAATTGTCGAATGGTGTCGACAGCGTTCTTGTCGTCCATCGAGGCCACCAGCGCATAGTGCGAATCGGTGGGCACAGCCAGCACACCGCCTTTGCCCAATAATTCAGCAGCCTGTTTGATCAGTCGCGGCTGGGGGTTCTGTGGATGAATGGCAAAGAACTGGGCCATGGCAATCTCCGTGAAGTCTGCGCCCGGCCGGAACTCAACGACGGCGCAGATAGTGGATGAACTGCGGGGGCGTTGACTGCTGGTGCAGCAGCGGGTTGCCGGTTTGCCGACAGAAAGCTTCAAAGTCGGCGATGGAGTTGGGATCTGTGGCCAACACCCGCAGTACCTGCCCGCTGGTCATTCCGGCCAAAGCCTTTTTGGCGCGCAGGATGGGCAGCGGGCATTTCAGCCCGCTGGTATCGATATCGACATCCGCCGTGGGCGGCGCAGTGGCCTGACTGGGAGCGGAATCGTCGCGATCCATGTGGGAACTCCTCAAAGCTGTGCCGCAATCCATTCGCGAGCGGCGTCGAGAGCGGCCGGCAGGCCGGCGGGGTCGCTGCCACCGGCCATTGCCATATCGGGGCGTCCGCCGCCTTTGCCGCCAACCTTCTGGGCGGCCACGTTCACCAGTTCGCCAGCCTTGACGGTGCCGGTAAGGTCTTTGGTGACGCCTGCCGCCAGATTGACTTTGCCGTTGGCGCTGGTGGCCAGCAGGATCACGGCACGCCCCAGTTTATCCTTCAATTGATCGAGCATACCGCGCATGGCCTTGGCGTCTACCCCTTCCAGGGAGGTGACGAGTACCGCCACATCGCCGTGCTTCACCGCCTGACTGGCGAGATCGGCACCCGCACTGGCCGTGAGCTTGTCGCGGGCCTGGGCGAGCTCTTTTTCGAGTGCCTTGACCTCGGCCTGCAATTGCTGAATGCGCGGCGCGAGCTCCGCCGGCTGGGTGCGCAACAGGCTGGCCGCTTCGTGGAGCTGGTTGGCCGTGTTCTGAACCCAGCGCAGCGCATGTTCGCCGGTGATCGCCTCGAGGCGACGGACCCCAGCGGCAACGCCACCTTCGCTCACGATTTTGAACAGGCCGATATCGCCGGTGCGCTGGACATGGGTGCCACCGCAGAGTTCGCGAGAAAAGCCGATGTCGAGCACACGCACCTGGTCGCCGTATTTCTCGCCAAATAGTGCGACGGCGCCGCCCTGAACCGCGTCGTCGTAGCTCATCATTTGGGTGCCCACCGGTGTGTTGGCCAGCACCTCGCGGTTGACGATGGCTTCTACCGCCTCGATCTGCTCTTGGGTAAGCGGCGCATCGTGGGCGAAATCGAAACGGGTTTTTTCGTCGTCTACCAGTGAGCCTTTTTGTTGCACATGCGAACCGAGCACCTCACGCAGCGCCTTGTGCAGTAAATGCGTGGCGGAGTGATTGCGGATGGTGTGCTGACGCCGTACGGCGTCTACCTGGGCGCGGACGGCGTCGCCCACTGTGAGCACGCCGGTTTGCAGGGTGCCATGGTGGCCGAAGACGTCGGCCTGCACCTTTTGTGTGTCGAGCACCGCAAAGCGCGCGCCCGCTGGGGTGGTGAGCTCGCCGGAATCACCGTGCTGGCCCCCCGCCTCGGCATAAAAGGGCGTGCGGTCGAGCACCACTACGGCGTCGGCAGTGCCTGCCTCGAGTTGCTTCACCGCGGTGCCATCTGCGTAGAGCGCCACAACGCGGGCTTCTTCCACGAGCGAGTCGTAGCCGCGGAAGTCGGTGGTGTCTCCTTCATAGCTAAGGCCGGCAGCCATTTTGAACTTGCCGGCCGCGCGTGCCTGATCGCGCTGCTGCTGCATGGCTCGATCGAAGGCGGCGACATCCACTTCGACATTGCGCTCGCGACAGATGTCGGCGGTGAGGTCGAGGGGAAAGCCGTAGGTATCGTAGAGGGTGAAAGCCGTGTCGCCATCGAGCATTCTGGTTTGACTGGCTTCCAGTTTGGCAAGTGCACCATCGAGGATGCGCATGCCATGTTCGAGAGTTTCGCCAAATCGTTCTTCTTCCTGGCGCAGCACCCGCGACACCCGCTCGCTGGCTTCGGCGAGCTCGGGGAAGGCCTGGCCCATTTCGGCCACCAGATCGGGCACCAGACGGTGAAAGAAGGGTTGAGTTTGCCCCAGCTTGTAGCCGTGACGCAGCGCGCGGCGGATGATGCGCCGCAGGACATAGCCCCGACCTTCGTTGCCTGGGATCACGCCATCGACAATGAGAAACGCACAGGCGCGGATATGGTCGGCGATCACCTTGAGTGAGTTGTCGGTGAGGTCGGGCGTCTGGCCGCCATTGGCCGCCACCTCACGGGCTGCTGCACGAATGAGGTTCTGGAAGATGTCGATTTCGTAGTTGGAGTGCACCTTTTGCAGCACTGCGGCGATGCGCTCCAGGCCCATGCCGGTATCCACGCAAGGCTTGGGCAACGGGTTCAGCTTGCCGTTGGCGTCGCGGTCGTACTGCATGAACACGAGGTTCCAGATCTCGATGTAGCGATCGCCGTCTTCGTCGGGAGAGCCGGGTGGGCCACCCCACACATCTGGCCCGTGATCGTAGAAGATTTCGGAACAAGGCCCACAAGGGCCGGTGTCGGCCATTTGCCAGAAGTTGTCGGAAGCGTAGGGGGCGCCGTGGTTGTCGCCGATGCGCACGATGCGCTCGGCGGGCACGCCGACTTCGTCTTTCCAGATGTTGTAGGCCTCGTCGTCGGCCTCATAGACGGTGACCCACAGGCGCTCGGCGGGCAGGCCGAACGAGGTGGTGAGCAACTCCCAGGCGTATTGGATGGCTTCGCGCTTGAAGTAATCGCCGAAGATGAAGTTGCCCAGCAAATCGAAGAAGGAGTGGTGCATAGCGGTGTAACCCACTATATCGAGATCGTTATGCTTGCCTCCGGCGCGTACACAGCGCTGACTGCTGGCCGCGCGGCTGTATGGGCGCGTTTCGCGCCCTAGAAACACGTCTTTGAACGGCACCATGCCAGCGTTGGTGAACAGCAGGGTGGGGTCGTTGCTCGGCACCAGAGAGGCCGATGGCACGGTAGTGTGCCCCTTCGACTCGAAGAATTGCAGAAACTTCGAACGGATTTCAGCAGATGTGAAGGCCATGGCCAGTGCACGGATTCCTGAGATAAACGTCTGATTATAGAGGGTAGAGGGTAAATCAAGCGTGTCGAGCAAGGCGGTGGCGTCTTGCGGTATCGTTGGATCGCCCGAACCCGGCAACCCGTTTCACATCCTACTTGTTTATGACCGAATCCCAACCTGCCAGCGGCCAGCAACGATTTTTCATGCTGGCGATGGCGGCCTTTGCCAGTATGTCGGGCATGCGCATCTGCGATGCGATGCTGCCGGCCCTCGCCGACCAATTTCACACCAGCACCGGCGCAGCCGCCTATACCGTGTCGATGTTCGTGATTGCCTACGGCATCTTCCAGCTCATTTATGGTCCGTTTGGCGACCGCTATGGCAAGGCTCATGTGATCCGGGTGGCGGTCGTGGTCTCTGCGGTGCTCAACCTGGCGTTGATCTTTGCGCCCTCGCTGGAAGCGATGGTGGGTTTGCGGGCGCTGGCTGGCGCCGCGGCCGGCGGGATCGTGCCCTTGTGCCTGGCCTTCATCGGCGACGCTGTGCCTTACGGGCAGCGACAGGCCGTGCTGGCGCAGTTTCTCACCGCGCTGATTTTGGGCATGATCGTGGGCCAATGGGCGGGTGGCCTTTTTGCCGACTATATCGGCTGGCGCTGGGCTTTCCTGGCCTTGGCAGTCGGGTTTACGGTGGTGGCGCTGGCCATGATGCGCCGGCTGCCGGTGGCGGTAGGTGCGCAGGTAAGCGATGCCTCGTTTCTCACTCAAGTGAAAGGTGTGCTGCGCATCGGCTGGGCGCGCCGCATCAGCGCCTTTGGCTTCATCGAAGGCGCTCTGGTTTTTTCGTCTCTCGTTTTCATTCCCACGTATTTGCACAGTCGGTTCGGTGTAGCACTCACCTGGGCGGGGGCGCTGGTCACGCTGTTCGGGGTGGGCGGTTTGGTGTACTCGCGCACCGCAAAACGCATGCTGGCGCGCATGGGCGAACGCGGTCTGGCGGGTTATGGCGGATTGCTGATGGGGCTGGGGCTGTTGGTGCTGGTGCTGGGCCCGCACTGGGCCTGGGCACTGTCTGGATGCTTTATTTTCGGTCTGGGCTTTTACATGTTGCACAACACCTTGCAAACCCATGCCACCCAGATGGCGCCGCAAGCCCGAGGCACGGGCGTGGCACTGTTTGTGACCCTGCTGTTCATGGGGCAAGCCCTGGGCGTGGCGGCGATATCGCCGCTGGTGGATGCCTGGGGTGCCCGTGCCGGCTTTGTGTTGGGCTTGGTAGGCTTGCCAGTGCTGGGCATGGTTTTTGCACGCAGCCTGACGCGGCGCGAACTTCAGTTGGCCAAAAAATAAACCCCGGATGGCACGCGCACGAGATGCCCGTGCCATCCGGGGAAACGAGCCACTTACACCGATCAACTCTCGGCGAGGTGGCCGCTCAGGGGTTTATCGGCTTTGTCGGTTTCGGACGCTTTGCTGTGGCTGCTGCTGCCGGGCAGCATGAGCACAGCGAATGCAGTGCCCAGGGCTATCACGGCCATGCCCGTGAAGAGCGCAGTAAAACTGGATGCTTTTACCACCGGCCCCAGCAGCCAAACGGCCAATGAGCTGATGCCGAACGACACGGCCAGGCGCATGCCTGCCACTCGCGAGCGAATGCGGTCGTCCACATAAGTCACGATCATGGCGTCAGTGAAGGGGATGCTGCCGAACAGAAACACCATGACGCCCAGGAGGGCGGCGAACAGCCACCACCCGCTCGACACCGCAGCCAGCAGCAGCCACGGAATCTGGCAGAGCACGATGAAGAAATACAAGCGCTTGAGCTGCACCCGATCGATCAGATAGCCCACGATCACCTGGGTGAGCGATGCCACCACGTAGATGGTGGCCAGGAGCGCGCCGATCAGTGCCGGGTCGTCGATAATGCCGGCAAAGCGCTCAGTGAGCATCTGCGTGTTGCCGTTGGTGGTGAAGTTGAACAACATGGCGCCGGTGGCCGAGGCTGCGGTCATCACAAACAGGGCGCGTGCCAGCTGATTGGGCGGCAGCACCACCTTGGGTGGTTTGCGCGTGCGGCCTGGGGCCGGGCCTTGCGGGCCGCAGAATATGGCAAACGCCACCCCACCGGCGATGGCGGCCAACCCCGGCACCACGAAGGCAGCACGCCAGCCCCACCATTGCACCAAAAAGCCGGTGAGCAGGGCAGCCGCGGCCACCCCCAGGTTGCCGGCCAGGCCGTTGATGCCGATGGTTCTGCCGGGACGTCGCGTGCGCTGCACCAGCATGGGAATGCCCACCGGATGGTAAATGGACGCAAACAAACCGATGAGGGACAGGCCAATGGCCAGTTGCCACGGGCCTTGCGCCAGGGCAGTGAACAGTGAAGCGCCGCCGATGCCGAAGAAGAACACCAGCATCATCTGGCGCCGACCCCAGAGGTCGCCCAGGCGGCCCGCCGGCACCGAAGCCAGGCCGAAGAGAAAAAAGGCGCCCACGCCGTAAGGCATGAGATCTTCCCAGCGCGCGAAGCCAAACTCGGCTGCGATCGTGACCACTGCGGTGGCAAAGATCAACAGAAAAAGGTGATCGAGCGCGTGGGCATAATTGAGCAGCAAACTGACCGAACGCGGGTGATCCGCGGTTTCGGGGGCTGCAGCAGAAACGGGAGTTTGGGTAGTCATGCGGATATTCTGCCCTCTAAGAGAGCTACCGACTTTCGAGGGTTGTTGCTAGACTATCGCGAAATGGACACGGCTACTCTGCAACTCGTTACCGATCCCTCGCGCCCGGTCGATCTGCCCCCCGCGGCGCGGGCGCCCATGCTGGTCGCTCGGCAGATCAAGCTGCCGGCGGGCACTCACATTGCAGCCCATCAGCATGTGCGTGGCCAATTTCTTCTGGCCACTGCTGGCGCCATATTCGTGCGCACTCCGGGTCGCGCCTGGCTGGTGCCGCGCGATCGCGCCCTCTGGTTGCCGGCGGGGGTGATGCACGCCATCGACGCCCAGGGCGATCTGCAAATGCGCTCGCTTTATCTCGACGCTGCCAGTGCGGCGCCCTTGCCTTCGGAGTGTGTCGTGCTTCATTTGAGCCCGCTGCTCACGGAGCTCATTCGTCGGCTCACTTCGCCCGAAGTCACTCAAGACGCCGAAGCCGCCAATCTCATGAGCGAGCTCGCGGTGCGTGAAATTATGCGCCTGGAGCCTTGCGCGCTCGAGCTGCCCATGCCCGAGAGCCCAGACCTCCTCGAGCTGTGCGAGCAGATTCTGCGGCAGCCGGTCAGGCAGGGCAACGAAGCGCTGGCCATGCCGGTGGGAGCAGGTACGCTTTACCGGCGATTCCGGGCGGAAACCGGGCTGAGTTTTGTGCAGTGGCGCAAGCAGGCCTGTGTGCTCGAGGCCGTGCGTCGTCTGAGCAGCGGGCAGCCGGTCACTCATGTGGCGCTCGATCTGGGCTACGAAAGCCCAAGCGCCTTTGCCACCATGTTCAAGCGGGTACTGGGTGTGTCGCCGCGAGAGTATCTCAACACGCGCTGAGTGTGCGGTGCAGGCCCACGGTCAGTGGCAGTCGGGCACGTCCTGCTCCAGATACACCTCGAAGGCGATTTCCTGAGCGCGACTTTTGAGGAGGGTGTTGATGTGTTTTTGCTTGTGCCAGGCACGTACGGCGGCTGCGGCCTGTTCCGTGCCCTGACGATCGGCGGTTGCGCTCGCCAGTACCAGTTCCGTGGCCTCGCCGCTGCGTAACTGGGCCGAGAATTTCTGCCACTCGGGATACTCCAGCAAAGCATCCAGAAAACGGTCATCGTGCACCAGGGCGTCACAGCTGCCAATGCGCACGCCAATCAAGGCTTCGGTGGGCGTGCTGTAGATCTGCTCGATGGCGCCATATTGTTGGGATATTTTGCCGACGTATTGCGTGCCGCGTATCAAGCACACGGTGCGATCCGCAAGGTCACGCCAGCCCCGTATGTCGGTATCGGTGCGCATGATGGCCATGGGGTGCGTGACATAGTCGAGTGAGTGCCACTGCACGCCAGCGGGAGCTGCGTTGCCCCGCGGCACACGAACAAAAGCCAGCTCAGTGCTGTTTTGCCAACCTTGTCCCGCTAATTGTGCCGATGAAAGTGTTTTCAGCTCAAGCGGGCGCGCTTGTTGGCGGGCGAGATTCTGGGCCAGAACCAGCTCGATGCCCGGCGCGGTTCGTGGGCGAGCGCCAGGCAGCAGTGGATCGGGTTGGTGGCCCACGGCGATGGTGAGCGGCGCCTGAGCGGGCTCTGCCTGCACGCCAGGCATCAGGGCGAGCCAGGCTGCGCCCAGCGCGGCGGCCAGCCAGAATCTGCTGCTTGCGGCACGGCGGCCTCGTTGCATATTCAACGCCATCTCACTCTTCACACGTATTGGTAGCGCAGCACGCGCCGCTTGAGATTTTCGAGCAGCACAAGATCGATCAGGGTGGCGAGAATCGCGATGACCAGAATATTGGTCATCACACCCACCATATCGGCAGTTTCGCCAGCGTACGCCAGCGCACGGCCCAGCCCCTGGCCAAAGCCGATCAGCATTTCCGCCGAAATCAGCGCACGCCAGGCATTACCGAATGCCAGCTGTGCCCCCGTGATGAGCTCCGGCATGACGGCAGGCAGATAGACGCGGCGCAGCAGGGCGAGGCGCGAGGCTCCCATCACACGGGCAGCCGACACATGCACTTTGAGCACGCTCTCGGTGGCGTTCATCACCGACAACGCCGCCGGAAAGAACGCCGCCAGGGCTACCACCACAATAATGGGCAGATTGCCGAAGCCCATGAGAATGAGGAACAGCGGCACCCAGGCAATGGAAGGGATGGATTGCAGAATGATGATGGCCGACTTCAGCACTTCTCGAAAGAAGAAAAGCACGCCGCCGATCAGACCAAACCCGATGCCCAACAAAAGCGCGGCGCCATAGCCAAAACCCAGGCGCGTGAGGCTGCCCGCCAATTCGGCCCGAAAATCGGCGCTGGGAATTTCCTCGATCAAACGGGCGAAGACCGTCCAGACGTCGGGCATGAGAAAGTCGGGCAGCATCCATGCCGCCACTTGCCACAAGAACAGGATGCTGACCACGGCAACCGCCATGGCCAGCTTCTTGCGATTCCCGGTGATACGCGGTTGTGTACTCATGCAGTGCTTGCGGTGCTCAGAGCCCGCGTGCCTCCTGCCAGCTCAGATCCACAATGCTGGCCACATCGAACTGCGAGCCGTCGCGCGTTTTGAGAGCGCCTCGTGCTTGCATGATGTCGGCGATTTCTTGCATACGGGCCAGGTTGGCCTCGTTCAGTTTGGCCGTGAAGTTCTGGCTGACGATCGCGTCGCGAATCACCTCTTCACGTGGGATCTCGCCGTGTTCCAGGGTCTTGACCGTGGGCTCGGCGATGAAATAGTGGGCGATCAGCGCGGCGGCTTCCTCGGGTTGTTCTTCAAGCAGATCGATCGCCTCACGCTGCGCGTCGAGCGACTGCCAGACCAGGTCTTTCTTGGTTTCGAGCACCTCGCCCGAGGTGATTACCACCATGCAGGGAAAGGGCCAAACTTCGCCGATTTCATAAATTTGCTTGACTGGCGCGATGAGCTGGGCCAGGGTGGCCTGGGGTTCGAACAGAAAGGCTGCATCCACTCGTTCGCCCACCAGCGACTGCACCGCAACCTGCGGGCTCACCCCCATGACCTGAACGTCGTCGTCGGTCAGGCCGGCATCGGGGAACACCACGCCACGCAGCACGGTATCGGCCGTGCTGCCTTCTTTCTGAGACGCCAGCGTGCGGCCTTTGAGGTCGGCGACGGTTTCGATGCCGGTGTTCTCGCGCACCACGATGGCGTGAAAGCCATCTTGTGCACCCCCCACCACTCGCAGATCGGCGCCGCGCGACGACCACGACGCGCCGTTGGTGAAGCCCAGCACGCCGGTATCGAGCTGGCCGCCCACGATCGCCTTGATCAGGTCGGTGCCCGAGGTGAATTCGATCAACTCGACATCGAGGCCGTGTTTTTCGTAGTAACCGCCTTCGTAGGCAACGATGGCCTGAGCGTCATCCAT
>JAJUJN010000176.1 GCA_029265335.1 Alcaligenaceae bacterium | reverse complement strand
GTGGGCCTGGGGATGCGCATGCCCATGACCTGGCGCGCGGTGCAGGTCCTCAACCATCGATCGGGAATGCCGGTGCTGGTCATCAGCGACTCCAGGCTGCAGGCCTGGTATGTCGAACGCTTCGGTTCGGCCCATGTGTCGATCACCGACGAGCGCGAGATGGTGGCGGCTTACGTGATTGTCGAAGCGCTGCCCGAATCGCCGTCCGCTGGGGCTGCACCTCCCGGCTCACAAGCCCCTTCTAACTGAACCACTCCACGCCTATCCCAATGGATGCTCTCTCATCTGTGTCGTTGCCTCGCGGGCCGGTCATGGTCGACGTGGCCGGGCTCTCGCTGACCGCTCAAGAAGTACAGCGCTTGCAGCATCCGCTCACCGGGGGCGTGATTTTGTTTGCCCGTAACTTCAGCGATCGCAGTCAGCTCAGCGCACTGGTGGCCGAAATCCATGGCTGCCGCAACGAACCCCTGCTGGTGTGCGTGGATCACGAAGGAGGGCGGGTGCAGCGCTTTCGCAGCGATGGCTTTACCACCTTGCCCGATATGCGCCAGCTCGGCGAGCGCTTCGATACTGACCCTTTGGGGGCATTGCGAATCGCCTGCGACGTCGGGTATGTGCTGGCCGCCGAACTCCGGGCCTGCGGCGTGGATTTCAGCTTCACGCCAGTGCTCGACCTCGATTACGGCCGCAGTGAGGTGATCGGGCGGCGCGCTCTGCATCACAGCCCCACGGTAGTGGCCAAATTGGCAAGGGCTTTGTTGCAGGGATTGGCTTTGGGCGGCATGGCGGCCTGTGGCAAGCATTTTCCGGGACACGGTTGGGTGACCGCCGATTCGCACCATGCGGTGCCGGTGGATGAACGGCCGCTGCAAGAAATCCTCGACGCCGACGCTCTGCCTTACGGCGCCCTCACCGATCGGGTTCTGCCCAGCGTCATGCCGGCACATGTGATCTACCCCCAAGTGGATTCTCAGCCTGCGGGGTTCTCCCGGCGCTGGCTCAACGACATCCTCCGGCAGCAGCTGCAGTTCGACGGGGTGATCTTCTCGGATGATCTCTGCATGGCCGGCGCAGGTGTGGCCGGCGACATTCTGGCCAGAGCCCAGGCGGCGCTCAACGCCGGTTGCGACATGGTGCTGGTGTGCAATCAGCCCGATGAAGCCGACGCACTCCTGCAGCGCCTGCCGATGCCCGACATGGCCGAACGCCGACAGCGCTTGCGACGTTTGCAGCCAGGCGGGAAATCGCCCTCGTGGGCAGAGCTCCAGGCCAGCCGAATGTATCAGCAGGCCAAGGCTTCCGTGTTGGCGCTCGACACGGTCTGACCGCTCGGCGGTGGCGGCTGCACTGGCCCTGCCGGGCCTGCGATAATGGTGTCATGTCCGCAACCTCCGACTCTTTCGATCTCAAAGCCTTCCTGGCGCAATTACCCGAGCTGCCGGGGGTATATCGCCACCTCGACGCCGAAGGTACGGTGCTGTACGTGGGCAAGGCGCGCAACCTCAAGCGCCGAGTCAGTTCGTATTTTCAGCGCACCCCTCATAGCCCGCGCATTGCCCACATGGTGGCGCGGGTGGCGCGAGTTGAGATCACGGTGACCAGCACCGAGGCCGAGGCCTTGCTGCTCGAAAACAACCTGATCAAGTCGCTGGCGCCGCGCTACAACATTCTGTTTCGCGACGATAAATCGTATCCCTACCTGCGGGTGAGCGGCCACGAGTTTCCGCGTATCTCATATTATCGCGGCGCCACCGATCGCAAGCATCAGTATTTCGGGCCATATCCCAACGCCGGGGCGGTACGCGAAAGCATTCAGATTTTGCAGAAGATCTTTCTGCTGCGAACCTGCGACGACACTGTTTTTGCGCACCGCTCGCGGCCCTGCCTGCTTTATCAAATTCAGCGCTGCTCGGCGCCTTGCGTGGACCACATCGACGCCGAAGCCTACGGGCAGGACGTGCAGCGCGCCACGCGCTTTCTGCAGGGCCAGACTGACGAGGTCATGAACGAGATCGAAGCGCGCATGCTGCAGGCGTCGGAAGCTCTCGATTTTGAAACCGCCGCCATGCTGCGGGACCAGATGCAGGCCCTGGCCACCGTGCTGCAGAAGCAGACCATGGAGGGCACCGGTGAAGATACCGATGTGATCGCTGTCGTGGTGGCTGGCGGTAAAGCCTGTGTGAATCTAGCGATGGTGCGAGGTGGCCGGCACCTGGGTGATAAAGCTTTCTTCCCCACTCATGTCGACGGCGATACTGCGGTGGACGTGCTCGAAGCTTTTCTCGCCCAGCATTATCAGGATGCGCCACCGCCGCCCGTGGTGGTGCTGTCCGAGGCCTTGCCGAAGTCGTCGGAAGCCTGGGTGGTGCTGCAGCCGGCCGAGGGTCCGCGCGTGCGTTGCCTGACCCAGCCGCAAGGAGTTCGCCGCCAATGGCTGGAACAAGCCATGCAGAACGCCCAGCTGGCGCTGAGCCGTGCGCTTGCCGAATCGAGTTCGGCCCAGGCGCGCACGCGCGCGCTCGCCGAGGCGCTGGGGTTGGATCAGTCGGCCGAAGCGCTGGCCGAATTGCGGATCGAGTGTTTCGACATTTCGCATACCGCCGGCGAGGCCGCCCAGGCGTCGAACGTGGTGTATCACAACCATGCCATGCAGCCCCGGGAATATCGGCGCTATAACATCCGCGACATCACCCCGGGCGATGACTATGCGGCCATGCGGCAGGTGTTGCGGCGGCGCTTCGAACGGGCGGCGCAAGGTGGTTATCCCTTGCCGGATCTGGTGCTGATCGACGGTGGCAAGGGCCAGGTGTCGGTAGCTCGCGAGGTGTTCGTGGATCTGGGGCTCGACCCCACGGTGTTGGTGGGGGTGGCCAAGGGAGAAGGGCGCAAGGTGGGGCTGGAAACCCTCATTTTTGCCGATGATCGGCCGCCCTTGTCGCTGGGCCGTGATTCAGCTGCCCTGATGTTGATTGCCCAGATCCGCGATGAAGCGCATCGGTTTGCCATCACCGGCATGCGCGCCAGGCGGGCCAAGACCAGGAACGTTTCGCGCCTGGAAGATATCGAAGGCGTGGGGCCGAAGCGGCGTCAGCGCCTGTTGGCACGCTTTGGCGGCTTGCGCGGGGTGGCTGCTGCCAGCGTGGCCGAGCTGGCCGAAGTCGAAGGCATTTCGTACGAGTTGGCCGACCGTATCTATCGCGCCTTGCACTGAAACCGTGCCAAGGCTTGCGCTGCAGCGGCGCCTGCGAAGCCTTGGGTGGGGTATGGTTCGGGTCGTTCGGCCAGGGCGGTTCGCGTTGCTCGCGTCTCTCGCCTATTCTTGTGGTCTTTTGGTTTTGTACGAGCATCTTGCTGCGCCACACCTACGCTGAGTTTCACTATGCCCTTGAATCTTCCCATCGTGCTCACCTGGGTGCGGATCGCCATGATTCCCTTGCTGGTAGCCTTGTATTACCTGCCAGCCCATCTGTTGCCGGAAGCCCCCCGCGATCTCCTGGCCGCTGCTGCGTTCATTTTTGCCGCGGTCACCGACTGGCTCGACGGCTTTCTGGCCCGCCGCTGGAATCAAACCTCCTCGTTCGGCGCGTTTCTCGATCCGGTGGCCGACAAGCTCATGGTGTCGGCAGCCTTGCTGCTGCTGCTGACACTCGGGCGGGTAGATGTGTTGATCGCCCTGGTGATCATCGGGCGAGAAATCACCATTTCCGCCCTGCGCGAGTGGATGGCGCAACTCGGCGCGCATGCCAGCGTGGCGGTACATTGGCTGGGCAAGTTCAAAACCGCCGCCCAGATGGTTGCCATTCCCTGCCTGCTGTATGGGCGTTCACTGTGGGGGATCGACCTTTCGTGGTGGGGTACGCGCCTTATCGAAGTGGCTGCCGTACTCACGGTGTGGTCAATGTTCTATTATCTAAGACGGTCGTGGCCGGTGATCAAATCACGCCAATGAAGTCCCGGTCAGTATCTTCGGGCATCGTCCACCGCCCCTTCGGTTCGATCGTCCAAACCCTGGCAGCGCATGTCGGCGACGCGCTGCAAGTCGAGTTCTAGCATGTCAGTGTCTTCCAGCTCCACCCAGCAGCCAGCACCTTCTCCCACCGACTGGAAGGTGATCGCGCTGGTGGGTGTGGCGCATTCTTCGTCTCATTTCTATCAGTTGGTGATCCCGGTGCTCTATGCCTCGCTGGTGAGCACCTTCGATCTGGACTTCGCCCGCTTTGGTCTGTTGATTTCGGTGTTCTACGTACTGTCGGGCATCGGTCAGGCCAGCAGCGGCTTCATCGTCGACCGCATCGGTGGCTGTCGCGTGCTTTGGTTTGGTCTGGCCGGTTTCGTGGTGGCGTCGTTGATGCTCGCCGGTGCGCAGAACTACGCCACGCTGATGGCGGCTTCGGCCATTGCCGGCCTGGGCAATTCGGTCTTTCATCCCGCCGATTTTTCCATCCTCAATAGTCGGGTCAGCACTCAACGCCTGGGTCATGCTTTCAGCACGCATGGTCTTAGCGGCAACCTGGGCTGGGCTGCCGCGCCGGTGCTGATCACTGGTCTGAGCATGTGGGCCGGCTGGCGGGTGGCCATGCTAGTGGTAGCTGCGCTCATTGCACTCATTCTGCTCGCCACCATTGTGTGGCGACACCTGCTCGACGAAACCGTGCAAACCGCCGATGCCAACGGCGATGTCATCACCCAGCAGCGTCCGGCCGCGCCCAGCCTGGCCGAAACCATGCGTGCTCTGGCGGTGAGTCCGGCTCTGTGGGGCGCTTTTGTTTTCTTTGCGCTCACTTCCGTCGCCTTGTCTGCCATCCAGAACTACACCTTGCCCATTCTGGGCGCGCTCTATCAATTCTCCGAGGTGCGCGCCAGTTCGGCGCTGTCGGGCTACATGCTCGCTGCGGCGGCGGGCATGCTGGCCGGCGGCTTCGTGGCCAGCGCCACCCCGCGCAGCGAACGTGTGGTGGCCGGGGCCTATCTGGTGGGCGGCGTGGTGTTGCTGCTCCTGGCCTCGGGCGTTCTGCCCGCCTGGGGCGCCATCCCGGCGGTCGCCTTGGCCGGCTTGTGCACCGGTGTTGCCGGGCCCTCGCGCGATATGCTCATCCGTCGGGTCACACCCAAGGGCGCCATGGGCTCGGTCTATGGGTTGGTGTATTCGGGCATGGATGTGGGCGCGGCGCTCGCGCCCGTACTCTACGGGGTCATGATGGACGCCCGCTGGACAGCCGGGCCAGGGGTGGGAGCCGGCAATGCC
>JAJUJN010000441.1 GCA_029265335.1 Alcaligenaceae bacterium | reverse complement strand
TCTCAGGGCCAAAGTGGCCGAAAGACCCAGCCAGTTGCCCGCCCTGGCATTGCATCGATCGGCACGATCGAAATGCCCCAACGCTTCTTCGAAATGGGCGCGCGCGAGTGCAGCACCGCCCTGCAGATTGAACAAGATGCCTAGCCCATAGGCACTGTGTGCGCGAGGCAGGTTCGCCCGGATCACGGCATCGATCGTTGCGAGGTCTTCAGAGGCCGTGGCCAACAGACCTTCGAGAGCCAGAAGGTCGTCGCGCCAGGCGCGGTCGTCGCTCACCAGAACGCGTAGCCGCTGCAGGCAATGCTGCGCCCGTTCCAATTGATGGGTGTAAGTGAAGGCGCGGGCCGCTGCCCACAAGAGCTCTGCATGCTGCTCCACTGCCAACTGGGGCAGCTTGGGCATCCAATCGAGGATGGTTTGCAACTCGCCACGTTTGACCAGATCACGCGCCACACGCGCGGCCAACGACGTCGCCCTCACACGATCGCCCGATCGCAACGCACGTTCGACGTCGCGTGTCAGGCGTTCCGGCGACTGCGGCGAAAAAGCTGCTCCAGCAACCCGGGACGGGTGACGTTTTCTGAGGGCCAAGCCCGACGACCGCTCACGCGAGCGCGAGGGCCGCTGGCGGAGATATTGCGAAATCCCCCGGCGCCCACGCTGCGACGGCTCAGGCATGATCGGTGGCGGCATCCAGGTGTTGCAGCAGACCACGCAAGGCTGCCGCCACGGTGGCTTCGCGCACCGCGGAACGATCACCGGCAAAATGCTGGGTTGCAGTATGAACCACCGCTGGCTGGCCACGCCTCGCCAGGCCCAGACACACGGTTCCTACCGGTTTGCCCGGCACGGCGCCACCCGGGCCAGCGATGCCGCTCACCGCAATGGCCCAGTTCGCCTTCGCCCGCTGCAAGGCGCCTTGGGCCATGGCCGCCACCACCGCTTCGCTCACGGCGCCCTGCTGCTCCAGCACATCTGGAGCCACGCCCAACCACTCGATCTTCAAAGCGTTGTCGTAGGTCACAAGCCCGCCGTGAAACCATGCGGAGGAGCCCGGCACCGAGGTGAGCGCGCCGGCGATCAGCCCACCCGTACAGGATTCCGCGGTGGTGACCGTATGGCCCAGAGCCTGCAGCCGGGCGCCCACCGCCTGGGCCAGCGTATCAATGGATTCGATGCTCATGCGGGCTCACCCTCCCTTACACAGCCACCCAGGAAATCACCCAGAACACGACCAACGCGTAAACCGCAGCCACCAGATCATCGAGCATCACGCCGACGCCGCTTTTGAATCGTCGATCGAGTTGAGCGATGGGCCGGGGTTTGGTGATGTCAAACAAGCGAAACAGCACAAAAGCCAGCGCCTGCCCGAACAGCGACCCTGGAATCAGCCAGAGGATCAACCAGAACGCCACCATCTCGTCCCAGACCATGCCACTGTGGTCGGGCACACCCAACTCCTGTCCCACACGCTCGCAAGCCCAGCAGCCATACACCAGGGCCACTGCCAGAAAAATGGCAACACCCCAGTTGGACAAATGCACCAGGCCCACTGCCCACAACAACCAGGCCAGCAAAGTGCCCCAGGTGCCGGGCGCCGGCCGCAGCAGACCGGCGCCGAAACCAAAGGCGATGATGCGTGCCAGGCGCTTGGACATCCACCGCCCGTCAAGCTTCTCGACGGTCGTGGACAAACGGGAGTCAGAACTCATGTGAACACATCTCATGGCACCGGCAGGGCCGGGAATTCAAGACGAAAAGTGATCGAACCCACCGGGTAGATCCGCTAAAGGCTCGCCCGCTGCGTCGATGACGCTCAAGCCATGCTCGTGACGCACGCGACCGATGCGTGTGAGTGGCAAATGCAGTGATTTGGCTAGCGCATCGAAAAACGGCCTTTGATTGGGTGAAGCCGTGAAGCAGAGCTCGTAGTCGTCACCCCCGGCCAACGCCGCATAACGGGCGACCGCAACCGGTAGTGTACTCAGCGTGCCCAGCGGGAGCGCCGTAGCGTGGAGTTCGGCACCAACCGCGCTGGCTTGGAGGATATGACCTAGATCCTGCAGCAGTCCATCG
>JAJUJN010000338.1 GCA_029265335.1 Alcaligenaceae bacterium | reverse complement strand
ATCGTCGCGGGCAGCAAGGTCTCCACCAAACTCACCATCCTGCAAAGCCTGGCAAAAAACGTGGACCAGCTCATCGTGGGTGGTGGTATCGCCAACACGTTTCTGCTGGCCGAGGGGCACCCCATTGGCCAGTCGCTGGCCGAGCCCGGTCAGGTTGAAGAGGCGCGCGCGATCATGTCGATCATGCGCGAACGGGGCGCCGACGTACCCATTCCGACCGATGTGGTTTGCGCCAAGCGTTTCGCCGCCGACGCCGAGCCCACGGTCAAGGCGGTGAGCGAGGTTGCCGAAGACGATCTCATTCTCGACATCGGTCCCGAAACCGCGGAGCGATTGGCTGCCCAGCTGCGTCAGGCGGGCACCATCGTGTGGAACGGTCCAGTAGGCGTGTTTGAATTTCCCGGATTTGCGAACGGCACTGAGGTGCTTACCCGCGCCATCGCCGACGCCGAGGGATTTTCGATTGCCGGCGGAGGTGATACTCTCGCCGCCATCGCGCGTTTCGATGTGGCCGACCGCATCGATTATATCTCCACCGGCGGGGGCGCTTTCCTCGAGTTTCTCGAAGGCAAGACCCTCCCTGCGGTGGCAATATTGGCTGAGCGTTCGGCGTGATGGTGGGTTGTTGCTGCGCCTGATTCCGGGTGCGGCATCAGCTTCTGATTTCAGTGTTCCGGGGCCTGGCGGCATGAGCTCTGGTGGATAGCATCCATAAGGGTTTGTGCCAATGCGCTACAATGCTGAGTGATCCCGAGCGGCGGGTGTGTGGGCGCGCCTTCAACCCGTCGCCACGCCTGTCGCCTCGTGCTGCAGGTGGTTTCCCGAGGTCATCCCATGGTTGTTGATTCCTATTTGCCCGTTCTGATTTTCATTGCGGTCGGAGCAGTGTTGGGTCTTGCCCTGTACGTGGCCGGCTCCGTGCTCGGCCCGCGGCAACCCGACGAAGCCAAGCTGCTGCCCTACGAGTCGGGTTTCGACGCCTTCGGCGACGCCCGCATGAGGTTCGATATTCGCTACTACCTGGTAGCCATCCTCTTCATTCTGTTCGATCTCGAAATCGCCTTCCTCTTTCCCTGGGCCATGGCCAACGAGCAAGTCGGCCTGCTGGGATTCTTCACAGCCATGATCTTTCTGGCGATTCTGGTGGTGGGTTTTGTCTACGAATGGAAGAAGGGCGCCCTCGACTGGGAGTAACTTCGGAGCTTGGCCGTCCCGTGGTGGTCCGGCCCATGTGCATCACCGCAATTATCGGATTCAATCATGGCTATAGATGGAATTCTCAAAGAAGGCTTCATCACGACGAGTGCCGACGCCGTCATCAACTGGGCCCGCACCGGCTCCATGTGGCCGATGACTTTCGGTCTGGCTTGCTGTGCGGTCGAGATGATGCACGCCGGCATGGCGCGCTACGACCTCGACCAGTTCGGCATTATCTTCAGGCCCAGTCCGCGTCAGTCCGACGTCATGATCGTGGCCGGCACGCTGTGCAACAAGATGGCGCCCGCGCTGCGTCGGGTGTACGACCAAATGGCAGAACCCCGGTGGGTGGTCTCCATGGGTTCCTGCGCCAACGGCGGCGGCTACTACCACTACTCCTATTCGGTGGTGCGAGGCTGTGACCGCATCGTGCCCGTCGATATCTACGTTCCTGGCTGTCCACCTACGGCCGAAGCGCTGATGTACGGCCTTTTGCAATTGCAGAACAAGATTCGTCGCACCAACACCATTGCCCGCACCTGAGTCCGGGCTGCTTTTCGGGGCTTGGCGCCCCACGGCAGATACGCATGATTCATCTCGATACCCTGCAGCAACGCCTGCGCACCGTGCTTGGTGACGACGCCGACATCACCCAGGCGTTCAACGAGCTCACCCTGGTGGTGCCGGCCGAGCGTTATCTGGCTACCTGTCAAACCTTGCGCGATCACGCCGATCTCCGCTTTGAGATGGCCATCGATCTGGCTGGCGTCGATTACGTCAAGTACCGCGATCAGCCCTGGCTGGGTCCACGTTTTGCGGTAGTGCTGCACCTGCTGTCGATCACGCACAACTGGCGTCTGCGAGTGCGCAGCTTCGTGCCCGACGACGAGTTTCCGGTCATGCCCACCCTGGTCGACGTGTGGCCAGTGCTCAACTGGTTCGAACGCGAAGCCTTCGACCTCTTCGGCATTCTTTTCGAAGGCCACCCCGACCTCCGTCGTATCCTCACCGACTACGGCTTCATCGGTCATCCTTTCCGCAAAGACTTTCCTCTCGAAGGCCACGTGGAAATGCGTTACGACGCCGAGCAAAAGCGGGTGATCTATCAGCCCGTCACCATCGAGCCGCGGGAAGTCTCGCCGCGCATCATCCGTGAAGAAGGTTACGGGGCAAAACGCTGACTATGGCAGACATCAAGAATTACACGCTCAACTTTGGTCCGCAGCACCCTGCCGCACACGGCGTGCTGCGTCTGGTGCTCGAGCTCGATGGCGAAGTCATCCAGCGCGCCGATCCTCATATTGGTCTGTTGCACCGCGCCACCGAAAAGCTGGCCGAGCACAAGACCTATCTGCAGGCGCTCCCCTACATGGACCGCCTCGATTATGTCTCGATGATGTGCAACGAGCACGCCTATGTGATGGCTGTGGAGAAGCTGCTGGGCATCGAAGTGCCGCTGCGCGCCCAATACATCCGGGTAATGTTCGACGAGGTCACCCGCATTCTCAACCATCTGATGTCGGTGGGCTCGCACGGGCTCGACGTGGGCGCCATGGCGGTGATTCTTTACACCTTCCGTGAGCGCGAAGACCTCATGGACGCCTACGAGGCGGTTTCGGGGGCGCGCATGCACGCTGCCTACTACCGTCCGGGTGGGGTGTATCGGGATCTGCCCGACACCATGCCGCAGTACAAGCCCAACAAGTATCGCAAGAAAAAAGAGCTCGACGCCATGATAGAAGCCCGTTCAGTGTCGCTGCTCGATTTTCTTGTAGACTTCAGCGAACGTTTCACGCACTGAATCGACGTGTACGAAACCCTGCTCACCGTTAAACGAATCTGGAAGCATCGT
>JAJUJN010000214.1 GCA_029265335.1 Alcaligenaceae bacterium | reverse complement strand
TGGCCCACCCTCTCTCGGCCATCGGCGATGTCACTCTGCGCCTGCGCGACGACGCCGTCACCGAAGCGGGCTCGGTTGAACAACGGGAACGACTCATGGCCAGCGCGCCTGCCACCGCCGACGGCCTGTTTCTCGTCCCCCGGGTCATCGAGTAACCCGCCACGAACCGCCGCGCAGGCTGGCTGCTCGGCACAACCGGCATTCTCCGTTTCCATGACACTCCCCCTGCATACCGAATTCGACGGCATCGCCGCATTGCGCGAAGCGCTGAATCAACGCAAGGTGTCGGCCCGCGAATTGGCCGAGAGCGCCTTGCAAGCGGCCGATGCGCGCAGCCACCTCAATGCCTTTGTGCATGTCGATGCCGAGCTCACACTGGCCGAAGCCCAGGCCGCCGACGACGCCCTTGCCAAAGGCAGTGCTGGCCCGCTCGCTGGCGTCCCCATCGGTCACAAAGATGTGCTGGTCACCCAACACTGGCGCACCACTGCGGCCAGCCGCATGCTCGAGAACTATGTGAGCCCTTTCGACGCCACGGTGGTGGAGCGGCTGCGTGATTCTGGGGCGGTGTCTGTCGGCAAGCTCAATTGCGATGAATTCGGCATGGGCTCGTCCACCGAAAAATCTGCCTGGGGGCCCACCCGCAACCCGTGGGATCACAATGCTGTACCCGGCGGTTCTTCCGGCGGTTCGGCGGCAGCCGTAGCGGCTGACCTCGTACTGGCCAGTACTGGCACCGACACCGGCGGGTCCATTCGCCAGCCGGCCGCACTGTGTGGCGTCAGCGGCATCAAACCCACCTACGGCACTGTCTCGCGCTACGGCATGATTGCCTACGGCTCCAGCCTCGACCAGGCGGGGCCCATGGCCCGCCGCGCACTCGATCTGCTCGAAATGCTCGACGCCATGAGTGGTTTCGACCCGCGCGACGCCACCTGCGTGGAGGCCTGTCAGGGTCACGAGAACGCCTCCGGTCGCGTTCGCCTTGCCTTCGCACGGCTTGAGCAGGCCGGTACCGGCAGCCAACCGCTGGCTGGGCTCCGCATTGGCGTGCCCAGCGAATTTTTCGGCCCGGGGCTTGCCCCCGATGTGGCCAAAGCCATCGAAACCGCCCTCAGCCAGCTCGAATCCCTGGGGGCTGTGCGAGTTCCGGTGTCGTTACCGCACACTGAGCTCTCCATTGCCGCCTATTACGTCATTGCCACTGCCGAGGCCTCCAGCAGCCTGTCGCGCTTCGATGGTGTGCGCTATGGTCACCGCGCTCGGGAGTTCGCCGATCTCACCGAGATGATCTCTCGCTCGCGCGCCGAGGCATTTGGCGCCGAGGTGCAGCGCCGAATTCTTACCGGCACTTATGTGCTTTCGCACGGTTACTACGACGCCTACTACTTGAAGGCGCAACGCATTCGCCGCTTGATCGCCAACGACTTCCAGCGCGTGCTGAGCGAACAGTGCGACGTCATCGCGGGCCCGGTGGCTCCCACTGTGGCCTGGAACCTGGGCGAAAAATCCGACGACCCCGTGGCCATGTACCTGGCCGACATCTACACCCTGGCGGTCAACCTGGCCGGTCTGCCGGCCATGTCGGTACCTTGTGGCTTTGGCGAAGGCGCCAACCAGAAGCGTCCGGTGGGCTTGCAGCTCATCGGCAATTATTTCGACGAAGCGCGGCTGCTGTACGCCGGTCACGCCTTCCAGCAGGCCACCGATTGGCATCTGCGCCGTCCGGAGCAAAACTGATGCAATGGGAAACTGTCATCGGTCTGGAGATTCACGCCCAGCTCTCCACAGCCGCCAAGATCTTTTCGGGCTCCAGCACCGCCTTCGGCGCCGAACCCAACACCCAGGCCAATGCTGTAGACATGGCCTTGCCGGGCACCCTGCCGGTGCTCAATCGCGGTGCGGTGGAGCGCGCCATCCGTTGTGGGCTGGCGGTGGGCGCCACTGTGGCTCCGCTTTCCATCTTTGATCGTAAAAACTATTTCTATCCCGACCTGCCCAAAAACTATCAGGTCAGCCAGAACGATCTGCCCGTGGTCAAGGGCGGCAGCGTCACCTTCTGGGCGGGCGACACGCCCAAAACCGTCAATCTCACGCGGGCTCACCTCGAAGAAGACGCCGGCAAATCGCTGCACGAAGATTTCACCGGCCCCAACGGCGAACCCGCCACAGGCATCGATCTCAATCGCGCCGGCACTCCCTTGCTCGAGATCGTTTCCGAGCCCGAAATGCGTTCGGCCGAAGATGCCGTGGGCTACGCGCGGGCCGTGCACACGTTGGTAACCTGGCTGGGCATCTGCGACGGCAATATGCAGGAGGGCTCGTTCCGCATTGATGCCAACGTGTCGGTGCGCCCCAAAGGCCAGGAAGCCTTCGGCACTCGCACCGAAATCAAGAACCTCAATTCCTTCCGCTTCCTTGAGCGCGCCATTCAATACGAAGTGCGTCGCCAGATCGAAGTGATCGAAGACGGCGGGCAGGTCATCCAGGAAACCCGTCTCTACGACCCGGATCGCGACGAAACGCGCAGCATGCGCACCAAAGAAGACGCGCACGATTACCGTTACTTCCCCGATCCCGACCTGCCCCCGCTCATCATCGACCCCGCCTGGATCGATCGGGTGCAGGCCGATATGCCGGAATTGCCCGAGGCGCAACGCGCCCGGTTCGAAACCCAATACGGAGTTACTGCCTACGATGCTTCACAGCTCATCGGCAGCCGGGCCTTGGCGGCATATTTCGAAGCCGTGGCCAGCGCCCTGCCCGATGGTCAGGGCAAGCTGGCGGCCAACTGGGTGATGAGTGAAGTGAGCGCCGGGCTCAACCGGCATGAGCTCGACATCACGGAATGCCCGGTGAGCGCGGAATCGCTGGCGCAATTGATTCGGCGCATCCACGACGGCACGCTGTCGAACAAAATGGCCCGCGAGGTGTTCGCCGCGATGTGGGAGGGCGAACACGGCGGCAACGCCGACGCCATTATCGAAGCCCGAGGCCTCAAGCAGATTTCCGACACCGGCGCCATCGAAGCGATGGTGGATGAGGTGCTCGCCGCTCACCCTGGCATCGTTGAAGAATATCGCGCCGGCAAACAAAAAGCCTTCAACTCGCTAGTGGGCCAGGTCATGAAAGCTGCGCGCGGCAAGGCCAATCCGCAACAAGTCAACGAGATGCTCAAGCAAAAGCTGCAAGACTGAGCCTGCGCCGCTAGGGCAAGAAACCTAGCGCTTGTCGATCCAGCGCAGCAGTTCGAGCACCACGGCGCGGCCTTCAGGGTCGAGCCGCACATAGCGCTCGAGCACTTCGCGAGCGTCGGGGGCCTGGTAGAGCTGCATAGCATCCATCAGTTCGGCCGATTCCTGCACGCTATCCACTGTGGCGGGAACTGGCGAGCCCCGGCCACGCGCCAGCCAGTCGGGTGACACCCGAAAATAATCGGCCAGACGCTGGATGGTTTCTACGCCGGGGCGATAGTTATCCCCCCGTGTGAGCAGGCGGTTGATGGTGGATTGGGCCAGGCCGGTTTCGCGCGCCAAATGCGATTGCTTGCTGATGCCGCGACCATGCATCAAGCGCTCAAGCCGGACTGCCAGATTTTCCATGCGCGCACTATACGAATGCGCCACGGCGCACAGCAATGTTCTATGCTGAGGCGAATAACCGACTATTCACCTAAGCATAGATTCTTGTGATCCGCGTCGAAACGCTCTCTGCGTCACCCGCAGTCAACACTCCCCCATGCTGGGAATTCGATCCGCAGCAACGTCGTCTCAGCTACGGCTCGGTTCAGCTTCGGCTCGCCCCCGCGGAGTGCCGTCTTATCAACGCTCTACTGGGCTGGCCAACCGGCGCCATTGTGCCGCGCAACGTCTTGTTGAGCGCGCTGAGCCGAAGTTCTATTCAAAACGTGCTCGAGCTGGCCCCCAACAGCGCGTCTCCACCGCAGCGAGCACTCAATATGACTGTGAGCCGTCTGCGCCACAAGGTGCGGCAAGCCGGCGCCATTCTGCCCCTGCAAACCGTATCGCGCGAAGGTTACGCACTGCTGACCTCCATCACGATGCTTCCCTCGAGCAACAGCCGTGTCGGCGCTGAGTCGCACCCGGCCAAGGCCGGGCTCGGCGCCAACCACAGAATACGGTAGCTTTTGCTGCATTCCAGCTGGCCGGGAACCTCTGGCGATCTCCCTGCAACCAAGGTGCGGCGACGCGATCCCCGCGTGGCCACCACCTGGACACGGAGAATCCCATGCTTACCCTCAGAAATTTTGCCTCCGCTGCCTTCCTGGGTAGCGCACTGCTGGTGCTTTCAGCCGCCGTTCTGGCGCATGACGCCGACGCTGTCAAGCAAGCCCCTCCCGGCGACCCTTATGTAAAAGTCAGTGATGTACTGCCACTGCCGGAGTTCATTCCCGGACTCGGTACGTTGTACGTGAACCCCGCAACCCTGCCGGCCGGCCCCTTCCTGGCTTACGACCGTGAAGGCGAACTTTCGGCCACTGTGTACATGACTCCCTTTGCGGCGCTTGAATCCGGTACGGCATTCGACG
>JAJUJN010000421.1 GCA_029265335.1 Alcaligenaceae bacterium | reverse complement strand
CAAGCGTTTCACACCGTTGCATCCTGTAGAAACGCTGGCTCACAACGGCGATCGACCCTGTTGAACGACATTGTATATACCAGAAGGCAGTTGTGGAATACAAATGGGCAAAGTTCATGAAGAAATAAGGCCCACTGGTGTTTTTATGTCCGAAATGACCGTTTAAAGAGCGCTCAAGCTCGCCTTCTCTCGGCTTGATGGCCCCTCCGCCCCACTGCAGAATGGAACGTCACACATGCCTATCAGGAGTGACGTTATGCCTAAGGCCTGGAGCCGTAAAGACGAACGGCAGTATGAGGAAGTGAAGCAAAGCGAGCTCGACCGCAATCGCTCGAAGAATCGGGCCGAGTCCATCGCTGCAGCCACAGTCAATAAGCAGCGTCGCAAAGAGGGCCGCACCCCGAATGAACGGTCTCAGGGAACTGGCAACCCCAACCTCCGGCTGGAAGACCGCACTCGCGACGAGCTTTATAACCGGGCTCGTGAGCTTCATGTTCGGGGGCGCAGCCGCATGAACAAGGGCGAACTGGTGGACGCCATCAGGAGTCGCTCATGAGCACGGATAATAACGACCCCCTGCACGAAGAGAGCACCCAACCACGCCAGCCCGGCAGCGAACAGGCCATGAACCGCAAGCCCGTGTACATTCGCCCAGGCTATCGCGGCAGTCAGAAGCTGCAGGAAAAGGTGGCCCTGATCACCGGCGGCGACTCTGGTATCGGCCGAGCCGTCGCCGTTCATTTTGCCCGTGAAGGCGCCAATCTTGCCATCGTCTATCGCGATGAACATGCCGATGCCGAAGCCACGCGAGAGCTGGTGGAAAAGGAAGGGGTTCGGTGCGAGTTATTCAGCGGCGACGTGGGCAATTCTGAGTTCTGCGAGCAAGTGGTTAAACAAGCCGCCGACGCGCTCGGACCACTCGATATCCTGGTGAACAATGCCGCCGAGCAACACCCTCAGGCCGACATTACCGAGATCGACAACGAACAGTTGCACCGGACGTTTCGCACCAATCTCTTCGGCTACTTCTACATGATGCGAGCCGCCTTGCCCCGCATGAACGACGGTGGGCGCATCATCAACACCTCGTCGGTCGTGGCGCACCGGGGCAGCGCGCACCTCATCGACTACGCCGGCACCAAAGGGGCGATCGAAGCACTCACCCGCTCCATGGCGCAATCGTTGGCTGATCGCAAGATCACTGTGAACTGCGTGGCCCCCGGGCCCATCTGGACGCCACTTATTCCGGCCAGCTTCGACCAGGACAAGATCGCCAAATTCGGCACCAACACTGCCTTGGGTCGCCCGGGCGAGCCCTACGAGGTAGCGGTTTGCCATCTTTTCCTGGCCAGCGAGGATGCCTCCTACATCACCGGTCAAACTGTCCATGCGAATGGCGGCGGCCACTTCTGAAATCGGCGTACTGTAAGCAGGGCGCCACGGTCAGTGAGTGGTCGATGTCGATTTTCAGCCGATTCCTACACGCTAACGTCGCGATTGCTGGCGGCTGCCACATTCCACACTTGGCATCAGGCGATCGGGTACAGCGCATTCGAAAGCTGGACTCTCCCAGTGACTTCAATCAGCAGGAGGCGTTATGAACGAAGATCGCGCTAAAGGCAACTGGAAACAGTTCAAAGGCAAAATCAAGGAACAGTGGGGCAAGCTCACTGATGACGACCTGGATGTGATCGACGGCAAGCGTGAGCAGTTCGTCGGCAAGATCCAAGAACGTCATGGCATCGCCAAAGACGAAGCCGAAAAGCAAATCGACGAATGGCATCGTCGCAACCCGGAGTTCCACTGGAACGTTTAATGGGTTGATGTTGCAGTGAAGTGGGCGCGCGAAAGCGCGCCCATTTTTATTGGCCACTCCTGCTCAGAACCGGTTGAGCTTGTGGCCACTGCTGGCTGAGGCTAAGGGCTACCTCGCCGGTTTCCGGCCCTACGCCCTCTCGCCCCACTGCCAATTCCGAATCTCCGGCATATCTTCACCGTATTCCCGAATATAGCGATCATGATCAAAGAGCTTGTCGCGCAGCCCTTGGGCGAGATAGGCCGCACGCGACCCCAGACCGGGCAGGCGATCGATCGCTGCTTTGGCAAGGTGAAAGCGATCCACACGATTTCTGACCACCATATCGAAGGGCGTCGTGGTGCTGCCCTCCTCCCTGAAACCATGCACGTGAAAATTGTGGTGGTTAGTGCGTCGGTAAGTGAGGCGGTGAAT
>JAJUJN010000344.1 GCA_029265335.1 Alcaligenaceae bacterium | reverse complement strand
GGCTTCTACTGTGGGCACACCATTCACCGGGGTGCTGGTTTGCGAGAAAGTGGCGGTTGCCGACGTTGGCGCTGATGCCGAGTGGCCAGGCGCCGATGTTGGCTGCGACGCGCCGGTGCTCGCGGCGGGGCGATCTGCAGCTACTGCCGAGCTTGTGCCAACCCCGCCCATGCTCGCCGTGCCAGCCGAATCGGCCGCATTTACATCAGACTCTGCGCCCAGCCCTTGCGGACGCGTGTCGCGTGACATGTCGCGCAGGCTCTCGCCCGGTGAGCTGGCAGCGCCGGGAGCACGACCGTCGGTGTCTTCCAGCCAGCCGCCGCCCAAGGCCTTGTAGAGGGCCACGCGATTGAGGAGCTCTTCGAGTCGGGTTTGCACCAGGCCTTGTTGGGCTTCGTAGAACGTGCGCTCGGCGTCTTGGACCTGCAAGAAGCTGTCTACACCGTTCTCGTAGCGCAGCTCGGAAAGATCGAGCGAACGAGCGGCCGCGGCGACGAGGTCGGATTCCGCTTCGATCTGTGACTGGTAGGTGGCGGTGCCGGCCAGGGCGTCACTCACCTCACGGAAGGCTTGTTGGATGGTGCGTTCGTAGTTGGCCACGGCGATGTCGCGTCGCAGTTCAGCCACCTCGAGCTGACCTCGCAATGCGCCAGCCGAAAAGATAGGCAAAGCGATCTGCGGCGCGAAATTCCAGGTATGTGAGCCGCTGTCGAACAGGCCCGACAGTTGCGCACTGGCCGTGCCGAACAGCGCGGTGAGCGAAATGTTGGGGAAGAAAGCCGCCCGCGCAGCGCCGATGTTGGCGTTGGCCGCACGCAGTTCTTGTTCCGCCGCCAGCACATCAGGCCGTGACAGGAGCACCGTGCTGGGTAGGTCGATAGGCACTGCCGCCAGCATCGGATCCCCGTCCAGCAGCGTTTCGTCGCTGGACAGTGGCGGGTTGGCTGCCCCGGTCAGTAAGGTGAGGGCGTTGCGCGCCCGCAGCCGTTGACGCTCCAGCGCTTGCAGATTGCTGCGCGCCGAATCCAGCAAGGTTTCGGCCTGGTTGAGATCCAACGCCGAGCCCACGCCGACATCGTAGCGGGCCTTCACCAGCTCGTATGAGGCTTCGCGCGTTGCGAGCGTTTGCCGAGTGAGCTTGAGTTGAACCGTGGTGGCGTAAAGGTTGAACCAGGCCTCGGCCACCTGGGCGATGAGCGTGATTTGAACGTTGCGTCGAGCTTCTTCGGTGGCCAGGTATTGCGCCAGAGCGGCATCCGACAGGCTGCGGATGCGGCCAAAGAGATCGATTTCGAAGCTCGGCATCGACACACCCACCTGGTATTGCGAACCGATGACCGCGCTGCCCGAGGGCGAAAGATCGCCTGGCGTACGGCCGCGCTGCCCGGTGGCGCCCACGCCGATCTGTGGTGAGAGCTCCGAGCGCTGGATGTTGTATTGAGCGCGCGCTTCTTCGATGTTGAGAATGGCGATGCGCAGGTCGCGGTTGTTCTCGAGCGCGAGTTCGATCATCTGCTGCAGCTCGGGCGCCAGATAGAATTGGCGCCAACCCACGCCGGCAGCGGGGGGTATGGCAGCGCCGGTAGTGACGGTGGTCGCGTCGTCGAGTGCAATCACCCCGGTGCCTGCCGGCGCAATCGGCCAATCGGTGGCCACCGGCAAGGCAGGTTGTTCGTAGGTGGGGGCCAGCGAGCAGCCGGCCAGCACCAGCGCCGCCACCAGCGGAGCCAACCGCCGCGCTCGCCCGATGCGGTGCGACAGCCTGGGCGTGGAGTGCGGATCAGAGCGCGGCATCTTGAACTCCTGCAGGACGGGTTGCTGACGATTGATCGTCGTCGTTGTCGTGATCGTGGTGGGAGTGCACTTTCTTCACGCGGAACGTCTGGAGAATGAACACGAAGAAAACCGGCACGAAGTAGATCGCCAGTACGGTGCCTACGATCATGCCGCCCAGCACCCCGGTGCCCAGGGCACGCTGGCTGGCTTCGGAGGCGCCCGTGGCAATGGCCAGAGGAACCACGCCCATGCTAAATGCCAGGGAGGTCATGAGAATCGGCCTGAAGCGCAGACGTGCGGCTTCGATGGTGGCTTCGAGCAAGCCACGCCCTTCGGCGTAGAGATCCTTGGCGAACTCCACAATCAGGATGGCGTTCTTCGCCGATAGCCCGATGATGGTTACCAGCCCCACCTTGAAGAAGACGTCGTTGGGCATACCTACCAGGGTGACGGCCAGCACCGAACCGAGCAGGCCCAGCGGCACCACCAGCACCACAGAAAGGGGAATGGCCCAACTTTCGTACAGGGCAGCCAGCACCAGGAAGACTGTGAGCAGGGCCAGGCTCATGAGCATGGGCATCTGCGCCCCCGAAATGCGCTCCTGCAGCGACTGGCCTGTCCACTCGTAGCCAATGCCTTGCGGCAATTGGTTGGCCAGACGCTCCATAGCGTCCATGGCCTGACCCGTACTGAAGCCGGGCGCGGCTTCGCCGCTGATCTTGAAAGCCGGATAGCCGTTGTAGCGATCGAGACCCATGGGGCCCATGGTCCATTCGTAGGTCATGAAGCTGCGCACCGGCACCGCCTCGCCGGCGGCATTGATCACCGTGAGATCGAGCACTGCCTCGGGATCGACACGATCCTGCCCCTCAGCTTGCACGATGACCCGCTGCATGCGGCCGGCGTTGGCGAAGTCGTTGATGATGGCCGAGCCCAAGGCGGTGGAGAGCGTGGTGGCGATGCTGCCGAAGGGCACACCCTGGGCCGCCGCAGCCTGGCGGTCGATCTCCATATGCAGAATGGGCGCGTCTTCAAGGCCTTCGGGGCGGGCGTAAGCCAGGACCGGATCTTGGTTGGCCAGCATCAGCAGCTGGTTGCGAGCGTTGAGCAGCGCCGCGTGGCCCACCCCACCGCGGTCCTGCAGGCGGAACTCGAAACCGCTGGAAACGCCCAGCGAGGGGATGGCAGGTGGCACCAGCGAGAAGATTTG
>JAJUJN010000138.1 GCA_029265335.1 Alcaligenaceae bacterium | reverse complement strand
ATCCAGCCGGGCGCGCCACAGGCGCGGCAGCAGCAAGGTGAGCTCGGCGATAATCCAACGCCCGGGGGTTCGCTTGAAGATGCTGTCGCGATAGGCGAACTCGCACTCGTCGATACCGAAGGTGCGCCACCTGCCCTCCTCGCGATCAAATGCCAGCACCTCAGCCACGAATTCGGCCAGCTCCACCCCGTAAGCCCCGATGTTTTGCACCGGTGCGGCACCGACCGTGCCCGGAATGAGCGCCAGATTTTCCAGCCCGCCCCAACCTTCTCGAACACTGTGCTCCACCAGGGTGTGCCAACGTTCGCCGGCCCCAGCTTTGATCACCCAGTGGCTATCGGTTGCGGCCACCAGTTGGATACCGGGGATGGCCATGCGCCATACGGGATTCTGGAGCTCTGGCGCCAGCACCAGGTTGCTGCCACCGCCCAACACATGGGCACGCGCCGAGGCGGCCTTGGCTGCGTGGGCCTCTTCCACATCGGCCAGGCTGCGCAAGGTGAGCAACTCGGGCGCGCGCGAAGGCAGCGCCAAGGTGTTGAATGGCTGGAGGTCTATGGTGACCTCGACAAAGGGCAGAAAAGTAGACACCGGCGAATTATGTCATACTGCCGCGGCTTCATTGTTCAGGGAGTCTTCATGCCTTCATTCGATGCAGTTTGCAAGCCGAACGCCGTGGAACTGCGCAATGCCGTGGATCAGGCCAACAAAGAAATCGGCAATCGTTTCGACTTCAAGGGCAGCGATGCGCGAGTGGAACAGACCGACAAGCTGCTTACCGTGTATGCCGATAGCGAATTCCAACTCAACCAGGTTCTGGATGTCCTTCTGAACCGCATGGCGCGGCGCGATGTCGATGTCCGTTTTCTTGAGCATGGCAAGATCGAAAAGATCGGCGGCGATAAGGTCAAGCAGGAGCTCACCGTGCGTCACGGCATTCCGGCCGACAGCGCCAAGAAGATCGTCCAGCAGGTCAAGCAGAGCAAGCTGAAAGTGCAGGCCAGCATTCAGGGCGACGCCGTGCGTGTGCAGGGTGCCAAACGCGACGACCTCCAGAGCGTCATCGCCATGCTTCGCAAAAGCATGACCGACCTTCCTCTGACCTTCGAAAACTTCCGCGATTGACCGAGGATCGGCTAACTCGGTAGCTACGACGCGTCACGAGCGCTTATCCTGGGCCGCAAACCAGAGCCCCCTGCCCTACCCTTCGATCACGGCCCAGGCTGAGTGGTTGTGGATCGATTCAAAGTTCTCGGCTTCGGCCACGAAGCTGCCGACGCCGGGGTGGTTGGCCACGGCATTTGCCACGTCGCGCACCAGGTCTTCCACAAACTTGGGATTGTCGTAGGCGCGTTCAGTCACGAACTTTTCGTCGGTGCGCTTGAGCAAGCCAAAGAGCTCGCACGAAGCCTGTGCTTCTACGGTGCGAATCAGGGCTTCCAGATCAATCGCCTCACCCTGCGGTACTTGCACGGTGACGGTGATGTGGGATCGCTGATTGTGCGCGCCATATTCAGAAATCGATTTGGAGCACGGGCACAAGGTGGTCACCGGCACCACCAGCTTCACTTCCAGGACTGTGCCCTCCAGACTGGCTTCGGCTCGCCACCGCATTTGATAATCCATGAGGCTACGCACACCCGACACAGGCGCCGTCTTGGCGATAAAGTAAGGAAAGCTGGCTTCCAACGAACCGGCGTGCGCGTCCAGCAGCTCCAGCATCTCTTGCGACATCTGGCCAAAACCAGCCAGAGTGAGCGGAGTTTCGCGGTGGCGCTCAAGCAAGGCCATGAAGCGCGACATATGGGTGCCCTTCTGATCCGCGGGCAAAGTCACCGCCAGCGACCAATCCGCGACCGTGGGCTTGGGGCCGTCGGCGGTGGCCACCCACATCGGGTGACGCACATCACGGATACCCACTCGTTGTATCGCCAGACGCCGGTCGTCGCGGCGCGCCTGAACATCAGGCATGGCATCGACGGAAACCTTCATCACTCACCTTTGGAATTTGCCGAAACGGCGGCTGGACTTTCGTACAGCGCGTGGTAGCGCTTGCGTACCGAAGCTTCGATACCTGCGGCATCCAGACCGGCTTCAGCCAAGAGCCCCGCCTGATCACCATGGTCGATGAAGGCATCGGGCAAGCCTAGTTGCAGCAGGTCGATATTCTGGCCCGCTTCGTTGAGCACTTCAGCCACTGCACTGCCTGCGCCACCCATGACCGAACCTTCTTCGATCGTCACCAGGCCCGCATGACGCGCTGCCTCGTGCAGAATGCGTTCGACATCGATCGGTTTCACGAAGCGCATGTCGACGACCGTGGCATCGAGCGATTCGGCGGCCTCGAGGGCAGCGGGCAAGCGGGTGCCGAACACCAGCAAGGCCACGTTGCGAGAGGGGTCGCCGGCGCACTCGCGACGCACGACCGCCTTGCCGATGGGCACCGTGGCGAGATCGTCGGCGGGAACCGCGCCGCTGCCCACACCGCGCGGATAACGTACAGTGGCTGGACCCTCATACTGATAGCAGGTGCTGAGCAGCAACCGGCACTCAGCTTCGTCGGACGGCGTTGCCACCACCAAATTGGGAATGCAACGGGTAAAAGCGATGTCGTAATTGCCGGCATGTGTGGCGCCGTCGGCGCCAACGATGCCCGCCCGGTCCAACGCGAAAGTGACATCAAGATTCTGCAGGGCCACGTCGTGAATGAATTGGTCGTAGCCGCGTTGCAGAAACGTGCTGTAAATCGCTACTACCGGTTTCTGGCCTTCGCAGGCCAGGCCTGCGGCAAAGGTCACGGCATGCTGTTCGGCAATACCGACGTCGAAGTAACGCTGCGGAAACTTCTTTTCGAACTCCACCAAGCCGCTGCCTTCGCGCATGGCTGGGGTAATGCCCACCAGTCGTGAGTCGGCGGCCGCCATATCGCACAACCAGCGGCCAAACACTTGAGTGAACGAAAGCTGAGCAGGCTTGGCAGCCGGCTTGATACCCACCTCGGGGTCGAACTTGCCGGGGCCGTGATACAGCACTGGGTCGGCTTCGGCCAACTTGTAGCCTTGCCCTTTGCGCGTGACCACGTGCAAAAACAAAGGCCCCGACTGCTGACGCAGGTTCTGCAAGGTGGGCACTAGCGAATCGAGGTCGTGGCCGTCGATCGGGCCGAAATAATTGAAACCCAATTCTTCGAACAGCGTGGCTGGAACCACCATACCTTTGGCATGCCCTTCAAAGCGTCGGGCCAGTTCCAGCACGGGCGGTACACGCGACAGCACCGCCTTGCCCACGTTGCGCGCCGCCGCATAAAAGCGACCGGACATCAGCCGCGCCAAATAGCGGTTGAGCGCCCCGACCGGTGGTGAAATCGACATATCGTTGTCGTTGAGAATCACCAGCAGGTTGATGTCGGGAGTAACGCCCACATTGTTCATCGCCTCGAAGGCCATGCCAGCCGTCATGGCGCCATCACCGATGATGGCAACGTGCCGGCGATCGACGCCGCTATTGCGCGAGGCTACCGCCATGCCCAGGGCCGCCGAGATCGACGTGGACGAATGCGCGGTGCCGAACGCGTCGTAAGGCGATTCACAGCGCCGGGGAAAGCCCGAGATACCACCCCGCTGGCGCAACTTGGCCATGCCTTCGCGACGCCCCGTGAGAATCTTGTGGGGGTAGGTTTGATGGCCTACATCCCACACCAGTCGATCGTCAGGTGTGTTGAAAACATAATGCAGGGCAATGGTGAGTTCCACCGTGCCCAGGTTGGACGACAGGTGGCCGCCCGTGCGCGAGACGGATTGCAGCACGAATTGACGCAGCTCAATAGCCAACTCTTCGAGCTGGCTGCGACTGAGCTTGCGCAGATCGGCCGGTGCATTGATCTGCTCCAGAAGCCGGGTTGTCATGACCGCTTGATCCAAAATGAATTCCTAGAGGGTGCCGCTGCTCAATGTTGGCGCAGCACCACGAAATCAGCCAGTTGGGCGAGACGCTCGGCGTGGCGCGAACCTTCGCCCATTTCGGCCAGGCCCGCATGGGCCTCGGCGCTGAGTTGCTGAGCGAGCTCGCGCGCGCCTTCGAGGCCGAGCAGACTCACATACGTAGGCTTGTGTGCGGCCTCGTCTTTGCCCGCCGTTTTGCCCAGAGTGGCGGTATCGGCTGTGACGTCGAGAATGTCGTCGACCACTTGAAATGCCAAGCCGAGTGCGCGCGCATAACGATCTAGCGCGCGTCGCATAGCGGAGCTGGCGCCCACCACGATGGCTCCCAGGGCTACCGACGCTTGCAACAGTGCTCCTGTCTTGAGCCGATGCATGGCTTCGAGTTCCGCCAGATCGAGGCTGCGCCCGACACTCTGGAGATCGATCGCCTGCCCGCCTACCATGCCACGGCTGCCGATTGCTCGCGCCAACTCTTGAGTGGCCTGGATGATCAGGGCCGGCGCCACTGGCATCCTGGCCAGTAGATCGAACGCCAGCGGCTGGAGAGCGTCGCCCGCCAACATGGCACTGGCCTCATCGTACCGGACATGCACCGTGGGTTGCCCGCGCCGCAGTACATCGTCGTCCATGCACGGCAGGTCGTCGTGTATCAGAGAATAGGCGTGCACCAGCTCCACCGCGCAGGCTGCGGCATCGAGTGCCGCGGTGACGTTCTGGCTGCTCGTTTGACCGGTTTGACCGGCGGCATACACCAGCAGCCCGCGAACCCGCTTGCCACCACCCAAAACGGCGTAGCGCATGGCCTCGTGCAAACGCACCGGCGGTTCGTCGGGAGGAGGCAGGCAACGTTCCAGCGCGCTTTCCAGGCGGTGGCGCTGACTGCGCATCCAATCGTCGAGCGTCACGCCCTCAGTAGCGTGGCCGGTCCGCATAGCCATCATGCATCGCCTCGAAGGTCGTCGTCGACGAGCGGTCGCAGCAGGTCGGCTTCGAGCACCTTCACTTGCTGTTCCACGTGCTCCAGCCTTTCCTGACATTGACGCACCAATTGCACGCCACGGCGATAGGCCTCAAGACCCTGCTCCAGCGACAGCTCCCCCGACTCGAGTTGCTGCACGAGTGCTTCGAGGTCGGCCAGCGCACGCTCGAAGTCGAGCGGCGTGTCTTGATTGCCTGGTTCCTGGGCCGAACCAGCCAGCGGCGTCTCAGCGAGCAAGTCGGCCTCATGGGCGGACGGTGAAGTGGCCTTGCCGGGGGATTTCGCGCCAGTCAAACAAACCTCCGGGTTCGAAAACGCAGTGATAAAACCTCGCATTGTAAGCGATCGATGGCACCCACCCCCGCTCTGTGCGCAAGCGGGGAACACCCGGCAGAGGTCAACGTCGAACCGGGTGAAGGCGCTGACGCGGCAGCGTCACAACCATTGTTTTCAAGTTAGAATATTGGGTTTGCTTTCTTTCGTGCCTACCTCGGCATGTTCGGTTGGGTTCTGCTTTATGGGGCAATGCGTTACGCCCCAGAGGGTGCCTGGGTTTTCAGCCTGGCGCGTTGGGGTATGTGTTCTGGTTTGTCGGGTGTCTGCGCTTGGCGCCCGCGTGAGTTCTGCCAAAAGGTTACTTTTTTAAGTTGAGCAGAGCATGAACCGGGCGGGCACTTTCCGCCCGCGGAGGGAATCATGAGCGATATTGGTCGCATGGCACACGTAGCTGCGAGCCGCTCGCAGCTATCCGTCGATGCTTACTTCGATCCTGAGCGCTTCAAGCGCGAACAACAAAGAATTTTTCAGCAAGCCGCTATCTATCAGGGCCACGAAAAACTCGTGCCTGAGTTGGGCGACTACCGTACGCTGCAGCAGGAAGACAACGGGCGGGTGCTGGTGCGCAACGCCAATGGCGTAGAGCTGCTGTCGAATGTCTGTCGTCACCGCCAGGCACTGATGCTGGGCGGCACGGCCGGCAACGTGACCGGCGTCGACCACTCCCACGGCAGCCTGCTGGGCCAAGGGGGCAATATCGTGTGCCCGCTCCATCGTTGGACTTACAACTCGCAAGGGCGACTACT
>JAJUJN010000278.1 GCA_029265335.1 Alcaligenaceae bacterium | reverse complement strand
TAATGAATTCGCCCAGCCCGTTCTGGCCCAGGGGTACGGCGCTGATGGGCAGCAGGTCGAAGCTGTAATAGAGGCCGGCGAGAATAATGAGGTGGCCATCCACCGCCAGGAACACCAGCAGGGTCACCAGGTTGAAGAGGCGCGACAGCACCGAGGTGTTGGCGTTGGTGTTGGGGTCGATGAAGGTGGCAAATGCCAGGCCCATCTGCAGGCCGATGATTTCGCCGGCGGCCTGCACGGCATAGAAGATCACACGAATCGTGAGGCCTATCGACACGCCGATCAATACTTGCCAGAGCACAATCAACAGGCCCTGCCAGGAGGTGGGCGGCACGCTGGGCAGATCGGTCAGGCCGGGCATGATCACCAGGGTAATCAGCACGGCGAGGCCCACTTTCACGCGGGCGGGCAGGGCGTTTTCGCCAAACACCGGCGCGGTGGACATCACCGCCAGAATGCGGGTGAGAGGCCACAGAAACGCGTTGATCCAGCCGTAGAGCTGGTCGAGGCTCACGCTGATCATGCGCGCAGCCTTAAACCACCAGGCTGGGGATGCCGGTGAGCAGCTGCCGTATGTAATCCACCAGAATGCTGATGATCCACGGGCCGGCAAGCACCAGGGTGAGCACCATGGCCAGGATCTTGGGAATGAACGACAGCGTCATTTCGTTGATCTGGGTGGCCGCCTGAAAGATGCTGATCACCAGGCCCACGGTGAGCGTCACGATCAAGAGCGGGCCAGCCACCGCCAGGGCCACTTTCATGGCCTGGTAGGTCATCGACATCACCAATTCGGGCGTCATGGTTCACCTATGGGTTGAAAAAGCTGGCGGCCAGCGAGCCCAGCAGCAGATTCCAGCCATCGGCCAGCACGAACAGCATCAGCTTGAAGGGCAGGCTGATGGTGACCGGCGGCACCATCATCATGCCCAGCGACATCAGCACGCTGGCCACCACCAGATCGATGATCAGGAACGGAATGAAGACCGTAAAGCCGATCTGGAACGCGGTCTTCAGCTCACTGGTCACGAAGGCCGGCACCAAGAGGCGCATGGGCACGTCGCTGGGGGTGTCGAATTCGCTGATGCCGGCCAGTTCGGCAAAAAGCCGCAGGTCGGTCTCGCGGGTTTGTGCCATCATGAATTCATGAAACGGCACCGCGCCACGCTCCAGCGCGGTTTCAAAGGCAATGTCGCCGGCGGCCAGGGGCTGATAGGCGTCCTGGTACACCCGGTCGAACACCGGCGACATGGCAAAAAGGGTCAAAAACAAGGCCAGGGCCACCAGCACCTGGTTGGGAGGAGTGGCCGCCGTGCCCATGGCCGTGCGCAGCAGGCTCAACACGATGATGATGCGCGTGAAGCTGGTCATCAGCAGCAGCATCGCCGGCAGAAAGGTGATCAGCGTGAGCAGCAGCAGGGTCTGGATGCTCAGCGAATAGATCTGCCCGCCGTCGCCCGTGGGTTCGGCGGTAATGGCCGGCAAACCTTGCGGCAGCGCTTGCGCTTGTGCGTCGCTCCAACCAAGCAGTATGAACAGCAAACCCAAAGCGACGAGCGCAAACAACGCACCTGCCGAACAGGCCAGCAGTCGCTTGCGCCGCGTGCGCGCGCAGGGGGGCGGCAGAAAACGCTCGCTCATGAGGATTTACGCTGCATGGCGGCCTGCAGTCGCCCCAAGAATGTGGGCTCATTCTGGGAGTTCTGACCGCCCAAGCCGTGGCGCGCGTCGCTGTCGCTCAACGGTCGGGCCGGCAATTCCTGCAGGTTGCGCATGCCGCCCGGGCCCACACCAATCACCAGCCAGCGCTCTTCGATTTCCACCACCACAATTCTTTCGCGGGGCGCGAGCATGAGGCTACCCACCACGTGCATCGGCACGCGTCCACCCGAACGTGCGGGCCCGCCCCAGCGCCGCGCCAACCAGGCCAGGGCAAATATGAGCACCAGCACCACAGCCAAGCCCAGGCTGGTGCGCAACAGCATGGCGCCCAAGGGGTCGCTGCCGCCACCCGCTGCAGCGGTCGCAGCAGCGGCTGCGTCGTCGGCAGCGCGAGCCATCGGCGCCAAGGCGAGAGCAGCCACAGCGCCAAACCGCCGGGCCATAACTGCAGCTCCTGACATCGGCTTCATCGGTTCAGCGCCGGTTCAAGCGATTGATGCGCTCCGAAGGCGTGATGATGTCGGTGAGGCGAATGCCATAGTGGTCGTCCACCACCACCACCTCGCCTTGGGCAATGAGGTAGCCGTTCACAAAGATATCCATCGGCTCGCCGGCCAGGCCGTCGAGCTCCACCACGCTGCCCTGGCCCAGTTGCAGGAGATCTTTGATGGTGAGGCGGGTGCGACCCAGTTCCACCGTGAGTTGCACCGGCACGTCGAGGATGAGGTCGATGTCGGCCTTGGCAGCGGCTGGGCTGTCGCTGGTGAGTGGCTGGAACACGTCGTCGGCAGCTGGTGCGCCGAGGGGCTCCTCGGCTTGGTCGGCAGTGCTCTGGCGTTCGGCGGCAGTCTGTTCGGCCAGCGCGCTGGCCCAATCGTCGTCCAGATTGTCGCCAGGGCTGTCGTCGGGCTGGTTGGGATCTTTCGGCTCAGTCGTCATTGCGGTCAGGGTCGGAAACAGGCGCACTGCCCGTGAATTCGAAGGGCGGCTGCAGGTTGACCACGCGCAGGGCATGGTGGCCGTTGAAAGTGCCGTAGGCGCACTCCATGAGCGGCACACCGTCTACGCGGGCGGTCACGGTTTTGGGAATGTTCAGCGGCAAGACATCGCCCACTCGCAGATGCAGCAATTGGCCCACGGTGGAATCGATGGTGGCGAAATCGGCGCTCAGCGCCACTTCGGCGCCGCGCACCTGCCGCGACAGCAGATGGGTCCAGCGTTGGTCTTTGGTTTCGTAGCTGGTTTCTTGCACCGGCCGGGTGAGCAGATCGCGCACCGGCTCGATCATGGAGTAGGGCAGGCAGATATGCAGATGCCCGCCATTGGCGCCGAACTCGATGTGCAGCGAGGTGGTCACCACCGCCTCATTGGGCGCGGTCACGTTGGCAAACTTGGTGTGCATCTCGGCGCGCACATACTCGGGGTGAATTTCCTGCACCGGCTGCCAGGCCCGGCCGTAGCAATCCAGGGTGAGGTTCACCACGCGCCGAATGATGCGTTGCTCGGTGAGCGTGAAGTCGCGCCCCTCGATGCGCGTGTGGTAGCGCCCATCGCCGCCAAACAAGCTGTCGATGATAAGAAACACCAGGCTGGGGTCGTAGGCAAAGAGCGCCGTGCCTCGCAAAGGCCGCATCTGCACCATGTTCAGGTTGCTGGGCACCGGCAGGTTGCGTTCGAAGTCGTCGTACTTCTGAATTCGAATGGAGCCTACCGTGATGTCGGCGCTGCGACGCATGAAGTTGAGCAGGGCCGAGCGCAAATTGCGGGCAAAGTGCTCGTTGATGGCCTCGAGCGCATGCATGCGTTGGCGCACGATGCGCTCGGGCGACCCAAGATCGTACGGTCGCACCCGGCTGTCGTCGGGCTCTTCGCGACCTTTCAAACGAGGGTCTTCCTCACCCGCCACGCCGGCGAGCAGGGCGTCTACCTCGTCCTGCGAGAGCATGGTCTCGTAGGTGGCCATGGCTATTGCACCACGAAGTCAGTGAACAACACGTCGTT
>JAJUJN010000443.1 GCA_029265335.1 Alcaligenaceae bacterium | reverse complement strand
CTGTTTGCTCCGGGCAACTCGATTGCGTCAGCGCTGGCCAACGAATTCAACGAGGCAGCTGGCCTGCAGCTCTCGGCACTGATCGAGCTGGGCCTTATTCTGTTCCTCATCACCACCGTGGTGCTGGCCTTGTCGAAAATGCTGCTGGCGCGGTTGGCTCGCCGTGACGGCGCCCACACTTGAAGCCGCTGGCTGTCGCTGATATTCAATACAAAGGCAGTTCTCATGTCCGAAATCTCGATGTCCAACCCGGTCTACCGACGGCGCCGTCTCACCAACAAGGTGATGCTGACGCTATCGGGCGGAGCCGTGCTGTTCGGCCTGTTCTGGCTCTTCTGGATCATTCTCACTCTGTTGGTGAAAGGTGCGGGCTCTTTTTCGCTCACCCTCTTTACCGAGAGCACGCCGCCGCCGGGGCTGGAAGGTGGGCTGCTCAATGCCATCATTGGCAGCCTGTTGATGTCGTTCACCGGCGTGTTGATCGGCACCCCCATCGGCGTACTTGCCGGCACCTATCTTGCAGAATACGGCCGCAGCGGCTGGCTCGCGCCCGCCACCCGGTTCATCAACGACGTGCTGCTGTCGGCGCCGTCGATCGTGATCGGCTTGTTCGTCTATACGGTGTACGTGGCGCAAGTGGGGCATTATTCGGGCTGGGCCGGCGCGGTAGCGCTTTCCATCATCGTGATTCCGGTGGTAGTGCGCACCACCGACAATATGCTCATGCTGGTGCCACACAGTTTGCGCGAAGCCGCTGTGGCGCTGGGCTGCCCCAAGTGGAAGATGATCACGATGGTGTGCTACCGGGCCGCCATGTCGGGCATCATCACCGGCGTGCTGCTGGCAGTGGCGCGCATCGCGGGCGAGACCGCACCCCTGATGTTCACCGCGCTGTCCAATCAGTTCCTCAGCTTCGACATGAACCAACCGCTGGCCAACCTGCCCATGGTGATCTTTCAGTACGCCGCCAGCCCCTTCGACGATTGGCAGGCAATGGCCTGGGCGGGCGCCGCCCTCATCACCTTGCTGGTGCTCGGCATCAATATTCTGGCCCGCACCCTGTTCCGCCAATGATTTTCGGATAGTTCTCATGACGTCTAATGTGCGCAACAAGATCGAGGTAAAAGACCTCAACTTCTACTACGGCAAATATCACGCGCTGCGCAATATCAATCTTTCCATCCGCGAGCATCGGGTAACAGCCTTCATCGGGCCTTCGGGCTGTGGCAAGTCCACCCTGCTGCGAACTTTCAACCGGATGTTCGAGCTCTACCCCGGCCAGCGCGCCGAGGGCGAGATTCTGCTCGACGGCGAAGATCTGCTCACTTCCAAGAAAGATATCTCGCTCATCCGGGCGCAGGTGGGCATGGTGTTTCAGAAGCCCACACCTTTTCCGATGAGCATCTACGACAACATCGCCTTCGGCGTACGGCTGTTCGAGAAGCTCAGCACCGTGGATATGGATGAACGCGTGGAATGGGCGCTCACCAAGGCGGCGCTCTGGGGTGAGGTAAAAGACAAGCTCCACCAGAGCGGCGACAGCCTTTCGGGGGGTCAGCAGCAACGTCTGTGTATCGCCCGCGGTATTGCCATCAAGCCGCAGGTGCTGCTGCTCGACGAGCCCTGCTCGGCACTGGATCCGATTTCAACCGCCAAGATCGAAGAGCTGATTGCCGAACTGAAAGACGACTATACGGTGATCATCGTCACTCACAACATGCAGCAGGCGGCGCGCTGTTCCGACTACACCGCGTATATGTATCTGGGCGAACTGGTGGAATTCGGTGAAACCGACCAGATTTTTGTGAAGCCACGCGAGCAAGCCACCGAAGACTACATCACCGGACGCTTCGGTTAAGCGCTTTTGCCGCACTCTTGGTGCTGGCGGCCAGGTGGGAGGTTCGCCCCTCTGGCCGGCCCGCGCGCCTCGGCCGCTTCGGCTTCAAGGCCAGAGCTCGCTCAACCAGTTGTAAATCACCGCATTGGAATAAGGCAGGTTGCCGAGCTGACAATGCATATCGCTGCCCAGGTTCGCGAAGCGCCACACACTGACCGG
>JAJUJN010000364.1 GCA_029265335.1 Alcaligenaceae bacterium | reverse complement strand
ATGGCCGTGGATCAAGTGGAAAGTGGCGCGTATTTGCTCTGCCTGCAGGTCGGGCGGAAGCGGCAGTTGCCAAGGCTCCAACTCTTGTTTGGGTAGAAACAGATGCAAGGTGCCGCGGGCGCGGGCGATGCTCACCACATCACCCTCGTCGTGGCGCAGCCAACGGGGTGGGCTGCTGCATGCGCCTTCTTCGCACAGCAGGCCATGCAGTGTGCGCAGGGCGCTGCCACTACGGCGCGGGTTATAGAGGCTGTCGACCAGGCCCACCCGCGGAAAGTAGCCGCGATCCACATCATTCAAGGTATCAAGAAACACCTCGTGCTCCGGATTGCTCGCCGCAGCCGCCGCTGCCAGCAACACCCGACGCAGGTTCCACCATTCGTCGTTGCGGGCCAGGGCGGGGCTGTCGTCGGCCAGACGCACATGCACTTGCGCGCGCTTGCGCAGTTGCGTGGCGGCGTCGAAGCAAGCTTGCATCTCGCTGACCACATCGCTTGCCTGTGGCACCCGGAACACCAGGGTATCGGCCACCTCGAGCACGTCGGCCAACGCCGGGTCGTAATCGTTAAAGGCCGCAGGCGTAAAGCCATGATCTACCAACAGTTTCACCTGCCTGTCTTCGCGGTTGGTGGCCGCAGCATTCCAGAATCGCGACAGCGTCAACGGCAGGCGCAGCTCTTGTTTGATCTCTGCCAATGTGTGCCGTGCCGCGCTGGTCATCGGTAGCGGCAACACGACCTCCAGCCCGCTGAGCAAATGCCGGTGGCGTTGCAGTAACGCTTGGGCGCAGGCATCCGGCACACCAAACACGAACACCCGAAACCTGCAGCCGTGGTGCGCCAGCAACTCGAGTCGTTCGCGCGCTGCGGCAGATTGCAGGTCTTGCAGTGGCACCCGGAGATGCCGGATGCCGAGCTCCCAGAGCGCCATCACCGGATAATCGTTGCGCGCGGCCTTGCGCTGGAATTCATCCAGCATGCTGCTGAACGGAATGTGATGAACGCGGGTCCAGTCGTGGCGCAAATCCAGGCCGAGCAAATGAAGCCACCCTGCCGCGGGGGCCAGCGCGGGCCAATCGCGCTGGGGCGCTTGCCGATGAAGAGGTACGGGTTCGTCCAGCCCGGTGTCCGGATACAGACGCAGCAGCTGGGGAACGATGCGATCTTCTTTCACATCCACACAAAGAATGGCGAGCTTGGCGATGTCGTTGCGCCCGTTCTCATGGCTGGCCGGTTGTGGAGCGGCGAGCACTTCCGCGTAGTCAGCGCGCACAAAACCCGTGGACGGCAGCAAATACACCGGCGTGTTGCCAATGCGATGACAGAAGAAGTTATGCACGTGGCCGGTAAACACGGCATCGAAGTTGTGGCGACGAATCAGCTCTACCAGCCAGTCGCGACCGGGCTGGTCGATATTGTCGTAGTGGCCCGGCTCATCGGGCTCGGCGATGAAGGGGGGATAGTGAATGAACAGAAAGCGACGCCGGTGCTGCGATTGCGCCAGCGTCTCTTCCACCCAGCGACGTTGTTCGGCTTCTGCCGGCAGGCCGGAGTTGATAAGGGAGGTGTGCAGCACCACCTGCAAGCAGCCCTCGTGCTCGAAAGCATAGAAATATTCGCCGAAGTGCGACTGATACAACTCGAGATGATGCGGGTTGACCACTCCGGCCGGAACATAGTCTGCGTGTTTATCGCCGGAATCATGATTGCCAGCCACCACATGCAAGGGTGCGTGCAGCGCCGCCATGGCTTCCCGAAAAGCCGCCACCGCATCGGGATAGCGCTTGGCGTCGGGTACCGGGTGCACCATATCGCCCACGTGTACAACGAAGTCCGGTTTCAGCCGATTCACCTCACGGATGGCGTGCTCCAAACGGGAATTGGTCTGTCGGTGCGAAGCAAACGGTGAGAGTTCGCCATCGTCGCTGGGGTTGGCGTGGGTATCGGCAATAACAACAAAACGCATGCGGTAGGTACTCGTGTTTCGGTCAATAAGCCTTGGCGTCGGCAGCCTCTACGGCATCGCGCCAAGCGGTGGCCTCGGCTTCAATGGTTTGCGCAAATTCGTTGGGCGGAAGGTAGGCCAGAGTCATGCCGGCCCTCGCGAGAGATTCGGCTGTATCGGGCCGCTTGGCGATTTCCGACAAGGCCGCGCTGAGTGCCTGCAACACGGGCTCCGGCAAACCGGCTGGCGCGACAAAGCCCAAATAAGTGCCCACCGGCAGTCCCGTGGCGCCCAGTTCTTCCAGGGTGGGCACCGCACTCAAGCCCGAAAAACGCTCGCTGCCGGTTTGCGCCAGAGGCACCAGGCGCTCGCCCTGGAAGAAAGCCAGCGCCGGACCGATGGCATCTATACCGAGCAAAGCTTCGCCACCCACCACGCCGCTGAGCGCTGCCGGGCTGCCCTTGAAAGGTACATGCGTGACATCCAGACCGTAGCGAGTCTTCAGCAGCTCGAAGCACAGATGGGGTGTGGTGCCAGTGCCTGGTGACACAAAATGATGCTGCCCGGGCTCGGCTTTGAGTTTGGCCAACAACGACTCGAAATCGCGGATCCCGCTGTTGGGATTTACGTAGATCACATTCTGGCTCACCGCAAACTGACCCACAGGCGTGAAACCTTTGAGTTGGTAGGGCAGCTCGGGATACAGAAAAGGTGCGATACCCAGGTTCGACGAAGTGGCCAGCCCCAGGGCATAGCCGTCGGCTGGCTCGCGCGCCACTTGGCCGAGAGCGATAGTGCCCGAAGCGCCCGGCTT
>JAJUJN010000458.1 GCA_029265335.1 Alcaligenaceae bacterium | reverse complement strand
GACTGGGTCGTGGTGGGCGCCAGCCCGGAAGACATGGTGCAGCGCCGGTTCACGCCGGTAGGGGGCGATTTTCCGGTCTTTCTGCATCCGCGCACCCACGAAGAATTTGCCCTGGCGAGAACCGAGCGCAAGGTGAGCAAGGGCTATCGTGGCTTCACCTTTCATGCGGGTCCCGACGTCACCCTCGAAGAAGATCTGCAGCGCCGCGATCTCACCGTCAACGCCATGGCCGTGTCACGCGAAGGGCAGCTCACCGACCCCTGGCAGGGCCGGGCCGATCTTCAGGCGCGACTCCTGCGACACGTGGGGCCAGCTTTTGTGGAAGACCCAGTCCGCATCTTGCGGCTGGCGCGGTTTGCCGCGCGCTTCACGGAATTCAGCGTGGCCGACGAAACGTTGGAACTCTGCCGACGCATGGTGGCGTCAGGCGAGGTAGACGCGCTGGTGCCGGAGCGTGTTTGGCGCGAAGTGTCGCGCGGCCTGGTCGAAGCTCAGCCTGCTCGGCTGTTCGAAGTCCTGATCAGCGTGGGCGCGCTCGAACGCGTGGTTCCCGAATGGCACGCAGCCTGGTTGGGCGATCAAAACGAATGGCAGCGAGTGCTGCAACTGGTCAGTAGCGAAGCCGCAGACGTACCGCGCCGCTATGCTTTGCTGGCCACCGTGGTAGATGATATCGACAGCGTGCGGCAACGCCTGCGCGTACCCAACGAGTGCGCGGACCTGGCGCGCATCATGCATGTGTGGCGTGACTGGGTGGCAGCGGGGGCCGAACACGACCCGGCCGCGCGTTTGGCGCTGATCGAACGCTGCGACGGCCTGCGCAGGCCCGAGCGCTTTGTGGTGGGGGTGGAGCTGGCGGCGCGCTGCTGGCCCGAGGAGTGTGTGCCGGCCGTCTGGTTGCGCAGCCTTGCCGCGGTGCAAGCGGTAGATGCCGGGGAAATTGCCCGTCGTTTGAGCGGCCGCGGGCCCGAGATTCGCGACGCCGTGAAGCGCGCCCGCCTGGCAGCCCTCGCGACAGAATGACGCCCAAGCTGCTCCTTGCCAACGAATTCATTCAGCAGCGCCTTATATCGTGCCAGACCAACGCGTAGCACCGGTACCGGCTGGGGTGCTGCGTTACCCGGCCACGATTACGGCGCAGTGCTCGCCCAGGCGAGTGGAGGCTGGGTGGTCAGATCCAATGGGCGGTGGTGGTCATGACTTTGGACATCGCGCGCATGGCCCAGCGCGCGGGCGCGGGCAGTGGAGCCCCGCCGGCCGCTTCGGCTTGACGCTGATGGCCCGCTTCGTCGAGGCGCATTTGCTCGACGATGCGCCTTGAGCGCACGTCGGCCACGGGGAGGCGTTGCAAATGGCTATCGAGGTGCTCGCCCACCTGGCGTTCGGTTTCGGCCATGAAGCCGAGGTTCCAGGAGCGGCCCACTTTTGAGGCCGTCGCACCCAGGGCGAAGGAGCCGGCATACCATAAGGGATTGAGCAAGCTGGGGCGGCTCCGGAGTTCGCCCATGCGCGCTTCGAGCCAGGCCAGGTGGTCGACCTCTTCTTGCGCGGCTTCGTGCAGCAGCTGGCGAGTGCTTTCATCGCGCTCCATGAGCGCCTGGCCGCGATAGAGTGCTTGCGCGCACACTTCACCCACATGATTCACGCGCATCAGCCGGCCTGCCTCGCGTTGCTCCGCAAGCGAGAGTTCACCTGGGGCCTGTGCAGTTTGATCGCCTTCGGCCGACGCATCGGGTGATGTCAGCGCTGGCGCTGTATCGGCCGGGTTGGGCCGTGAGGCGTGGGCGGCGCCGGCCAGCACCTGCATAGCGCGATTGGCTTCGGCGAGCAGGGGATCGAGCCAATGTTGGCGACGGAGATTGGAGGTGGTGGGAGCAGCCATGCCTGGTCTCCTGAGCTGGAT
>JAJUJN010000269.1 GCA_029265335.1 Alcaligenaceae bacterium | reverse complement strand
CTCTTCTCCGAGATCTATGCCAGTACCGCGCAGGAAGAGATGAGTTTGCAGGATTATCTGCTGGCTTGTCGCGATGATCCCTCGATGTACTCCACGGCTGCCGAGCGCATGGTGGATGCCATTGGTGAGCCCACATTGATCGATACCAGCACCAACGAGCGCCTGGGTCGCATCTTCTCAAACCGCACGATAAAGACCTATCCGGCCTTCGTCGATTTCTATGGCATGGAAGAGACGATTGAGCGGATCGTCGGCTACTTCCGCTATGCGGCGCAGGGTCTGGAAGAGCGCAAGCAGATCCTCTATCTGCTCGGGCCGGTGGGCGGCGGCAAGTCGTCGATTGCCGAGCGGCTCAAAGCGTTGATGGAGCATTACCCCATTTACGCCCTCAAAGGCTCGCCGGTGCACGAGTCGCCGTTGGGCCTCTTCCATCCTGAGCAGTTCGGCGATCAGCTCGAAACCGAATACGGCATTCCGCGGCGCTATCTGCACGGCATCATGTCGCCCTGGGCAGTGAAGCGCCTGGAAGAGTTCGAAGGCGATGTCACCCAGTTTCGCGTCGTGCGGGTCCACCCCTCGGTGCTGCGCCAGGTGGCCATCGCCAAAACCGAACCGGGCGACGAAAACAACCAGGATATTTCCTCGTTGGTGGGTAAGGTCGACATCCGCAAGCTCGACCGCTACTCCCAAGACGACCCCGACGCCTACAGCTACTCCGGCGGCCTGTGTCTGGCCAACCAAGGCCTGCTCGAATTCGTGGAAATGTTCAAGGCTCCCATCAAGATGCTGCACCCCTTGCTCACTGCCACGCAAGAGGGCAACTTCAAGGGCACAGAGGGCTTTTCGGCCATACCGTTCAACGGCATCGTGCTCGCCCACTCCAACGAATCCGAGTGGCAAACCTTTCGCAACAACAAACACAACGAGGCCTTCCTCGACCGCATCTATGTGGTGAAGGTGCCCTATTGCCTGCAAGTCACCGAAGAGGTGCGCATTTATCGCAAGCTGCTCCAGCACAGTTCGCTGGCGCAGGCGCCCTGCGCGCCCGGCACCTTAGAAATGATGGCACAATTTTCGATTCTCACCCGGCTCAAGGAGCCCGAGAACTCCAGCCTCTTCTCCAAGATGCGCATCTACGACGGCGAAAGCCTGAAAGACATCGATCCCAAGGCCAAGTCGCTGCAAGAGTATCGCGACTACGCCGGTACCGATGAGGGCATGAGCGGCATTTCCACGCGCTTTGCGTTCAAGATTCTCTCGGCGGTGTTCAATCACGACCAAACCGAGGTGGCGGCCAACCCGGTGCACCTCATGTATGTGCTCGAGCAACGCATCCAGCGCGAAGACTTCCCCGAAGACACCAAGCGGCGCTACATCGAATTCATCAAGGGTTATCTGGCGCCACGCTACGCTGAGTTCGTGGGCAAGGAAATTCAAACCTCCTACCTCGAGTCGTATTCGGAATATGGGCAGAACATTTTCGATCGCTACGTCACCTATGCCGACTGCTGGATCCAAGATGAAGAATTCCGCGATCCAGAAACCGGCGAGATCTTCAACCGGGCGGCGCTCAATGCCGAACTGGAAAAGATCGAAAAACCCGCCGGCATTGTGAATCCCAAGGATTTCCGCAACGAGATCGTGAACTTCGTGCTGCGCGCCCGGGCCAACAACCAGGGGCGGAATCCGCGCTGGACGAGCTACGAGAAACTGCGTGAGGTGATCGAGAAGAAGATGTTCTCCAACACCGAAGATCTGCTGCCGGTCATCTCGTTCAATGCCAAGGCGTCGGCCGAAGACCGCAGCAAACACGAAAGCTTTGTGGCCCGCATGATCGATAAGGGTTACACCGAGAAGCAGGTGCGCCTGCTGTGCGAATGGTATTTGCGGGTGCGCAAATCTTCTTGAGCGAGTTGCTATGAGCTCACTGATCGACCGACGTCTGAATGGTCGCAACAAAAGCGCGGTGAACCGCGCCCGATTCATCCGCCGCTATAAGGAGCAGATTCGGCGCTCGGTTCGCGACATGGTCAGCAACCGGTCCATGAAAGACATGGATCAAGGTGGCGAGGTGGAGCTGCCCGCGCGCGACATTCACGAGCCGCATTTTCATCACGGCCCGGGGGGTGATCGCGAAACCGTGCACCCCGGTAACCGCGAGTTCATCACCGGCGACACCATCGACCGCCCGCGTCAGGGCGGCGGTGGCGGTGGCGGTGAGCCCGGCCAGGGCGAATCGATGGATGCCTTCACCTTCACCCTGTCTCGCGAAGAGTTTCTCAACCTGTTCTTCGAAGATCTCGAGTTGCCCCACTTGGTGCGCAACCAGCTGGGCGATATTTCCAGCCCGCAGTGGCAGCGCGCCGGCTATACCGTCAGCGGCCCACCCAGCCAGCTGTCGGTGCGGCGCACCCTGCAGACCTCATTGGCCCGCCGGGTGGCGCTGGGTGCGGGGCCGCGCGCTCGTCTGGCTCAGGCCGAAGCCGAGCTGCAAGAAGCCGAAGCCCAACAGGCCACGGCCGAACAACTCGCCGCGCTGCGCGAGGCGGTGCATGAGTGCCGAGCGCAGCTGCGGCGCGTGCCCTTCATCGACGACGTCGATCTGCGCTATCGGCATCGTGTGGCGCGGCCCACGCCGGTGGCCCGTGCCGTGATGTTCTGCCTCATGGATGTTTCGGGCTCCATGGACGAGCGCAAGAAAGACCTCGCCAAACGGTTCTTTTCCTTGCTCTATCTTTTTCTCACCCGCAATTACGAACGGGTCGATCTGGTTTTCATTCGCCACACCGACAACGCCGAAGAAGTGGATGAAGAAACCTTCTTCCACGACCGCAAGAGCGGCGGCACGGTGGTGTATTCGGCGCTGGAACTCATGGACCGAATCGCGCGCGAGCGCTATCCGTCCGATAGCTGGAACCTCTACGCCGCGCAGGCGAGCGACGGCGACGCTTTTGGCGCCGACGCCGGGCGCAGCGGCCGCTTTCTGAGCGAGCGCTTGCTGCCGCTTACTCGCTACTTCGCCTACATCGAAGTGCAAGGGCCGGGCGATCGGCGGCGCAGCAGTCTGTGGGCCGAATACGAGCGCCACGAGGCGCCGCATTTCGCCATGCGCCAGGTGCGGGCCCGCAGCGAGATCTACCCGGTGTTTCGCGAACTCTTTCGCAAGGAGGCCGCATGAATTTCCTGGTGCTCGATTCGCCTCTCGAGTCGGCGGCTCCGGCGCAAAAACTGCCGGCCGGCCCCGACTGGTCCTTCGAATCGATCCAGGCCTACGACCGCGCCATTGCCCAGGCGGCCGCGCACTTCGGCCTGGATACCTACCCCAATCAGATCGAGATCATCTCGTCGGAGCAGATGCTCGACGCCTACGCATCGGCCGGGCTGCCCATTGGCTATCCGCACTGGTCGTATGGCAAGGAGTTCATCCGCAACGAGGCTTCGTATCGCCGCGGCGCCCAGGGCCTGGCCTACGAGATCGTGATCAACGCCAACCCCTGCATCTCGTATCTGATGGAAGAAAACACCATGGCCATGCAGGCCCTGGTGGTGGCCCATGCCTGCTACGGCCACAACTCCTTCTTCAAGGGCAATTATCTGTTCCGCCAATGGACGGACGCCGACGGCGTGCTCGACTATCTGGTGTTTGCGCGCAACTACGTGATGCAGTGCGAGGAGCGTTATGGCATCGAAGCGGTGGAGGCCATCATCGATTCCTGCCAT
>JAJUJN010000484.1 GCA_029265335.1 Alcaligenaceae bacterium | reverse complement strand
GCAGTACCGCCCTCGATATCCGCTCAGTCTTTAGGCTTGCGGGTGGGCCGCTGCCAGCCGGCCACGCTCTTCTGTTGGGCCCGGCTCAAGGTGAGCTGCTCGGCGGGCGCATCTTTGGTGAGCGTGGTGCCTGCGCCCAGAGTGGCGCCACGGCCCACGCGCACGGGAGCCACCAGCTGCGTGTCCGAGCCCACAAACACGTCGTCTTCGATCACCGTGCGGTGGTTGTTGGCGCCATCGGAAGTGCAGGTGATGGTGCCCGCGCCCAGGTTGACCCGTTCGCCCAGGGTGGCATCGCCGATGTAGGCCAAGTGGTTGGCTTTGCTGTCGGCGCCAAAGCTGGCATTTTTCACTTCCACAAAATTGCCCACCCTGCCGCGCGGGCCGATCTGCGCGCCAGGGCGCAGACGAGCGAAGGGCCCGACGCGGACATGATGCGCGAGTTCAGCGCCATCGAGGTGGCTGAACGGCTCAACCTGGGTGTCGTGCTCGATACGGACATTGCGCAGCACCGAATGAGCGCCGATATGCACCCGGTCGCCCAGTTCCACCTTGCCTTCGAACACGCAGCCCACGTCGATGAAAACATCGCGGCCACACTGCAGTTGGCCACGCACGTCGAAGCGGGCCGGGTCGGCCAGGGTAACGCCCGCCTCGAGTTGGCGTCTCGCTTGCTCGCCTTGGTAAATGCGCTCGAGCTCCGCTTGCTGCAAGCGGCTGTTCACTCCCAGCGTTTCCCAGTCGGCTGCGGGCGACGCGCTCACCACCGGCACGCCCTCAGCCACCGCAAAACCGATGATGTCGGTGAGGTAATACTCGCCCTGGGCATTGTTGTTGCGCAGCGCCTGCAGCCAACCGCGCAGGGCCGCCGTGGGGGCGGCGACGATGCCGGTGTTGACCTCGCGGATAGCCAATTCCTGCTCGTTGGCGTCTTTGTGTTACACAATGCGTTGAATCAGGCCCTCGGCGTTGCGCACGATGCGAAAGTAGCCGGTGGGATAGGCTAACTCCAACGTGAGCACGGCCAAACTGTCGTTGTTGGCTGCAGCCACCAGGCGTTGCAGCGTGTCCAGGCCCACGAGCGGAACATCGCCATAGAGCACGAGGGTAGTGCCGCCGGGTAGCAAGAGCGATTCCGCTTGCCGCACCGCATGCCCCGTGCCCAATTGAGGCTCCTGCACCACGAAATGCAGACCGCTACGCGACTCACATGCCGTCTGCACCTGCTCGCTGCCGTGGCCGGTCACTACGACCACGCGTTGGGGTGAAAGCTGCAAAGCGGTGTCGAGTACGTGATCGAGCATGCTGCGTCCCGCAATGGGGTGCAGCACTTTGGGCAGGTCGGAGCGCATGCGTTTGCCCATGCCGGCGGCCAATACGACGATGTTCAACATGTGATTTCACACAAAAAATATTGCTGTTGCGACGTGAACGCCGCAACAGCCAGAGCTAATGGAGTTGGTGGTAGTAGTGGTGGGTTCAGGACGAACGCTTGGCTGCCTTGGTTGCGGCTTTGCTCGCAGCTTTGGTGGCAGACCTGCGCGCACTGCTGGCCTTGCTGGCGGCCTTGCGAGCGGGGGCCTTGCTGGTGCTTGCGGCCGCGCTCGCGGTTTTTTTTGCGGAATCCTTTGGCGTGTTGGGATCGTTGTTGGCGGCGGGGGGCTGGCCGGCCAAACTTGCCGCTGCTGCCGACGCCACCTGATTGAACTGTTGCTGAAGCATGTTCCACCAGGCCTGCTGCGCTGCGG
>JAJUJN010000076.1 GCA_029265335.1 Alcaligenaceae bacterium | reverse complement strand
ATTGGCCAGGATCGTGCCAACCTGAAAGTTCAGCGCAGCAGCGTCTGCACTTCCGTTCATGAGCTTTTCCAGACTTTCGTCGTAATCGGCAGTGACCACCAGGTTGGCCTCAGGAGCATTCTTGGCGATGTAGCCGGCCAGCGGCCCAGTTTTGGGAGTGACAATGACCTTCCCCGCCAACGCCGCGAGGTCAGCTGGAGTTGCCTCAGGCGCACGCACGAACAGGGCGCCACCCGTCATCAGCAAAGGTTGGCTGAAATCCAGGGTTTTTTGCCGTTCAGCGTTGATCGCCAGTGGAAAAATGGCGTCGGCCTTGCCGCTTTCCAAACTGGGTTGTATCTGCGGAAAGGGCACAGCCACGAATTCAGCTTCGGTATCGGTGCGCTGAAGCGCCTCGTTGAGAATGTCGATTGCCATGCCCGAAGATTTACCGTTTTCGAACTGAGCAAACGGTGGGAAGTTCTCATCGTGCACAAAGGTCCAGGTTTGCGCCTTGGCAAGCGGCGAGAGCGGAAGCAGCAGCGCGGTGAACAAAGACGCGCAAAGCGGTGAGATTCTCATGATTTCCTCGGTAGGGGTGAAAAAGCCAGCTTATTTTGCCTCACCGCAAGCTGCCCTGATCCAACACCAGTTGCAGATCTGCCACTTTCTGCACTAAAGCTTCGTGCTGCTCCGACAGCAACACGGCGATGCCTTTTTTTTTGAGCGCCAACACCATGTCGGCCATTTGTTCCACCAGTATGGGCGCCACGCCTTCCGAGGGCTCGTCGAGAAGGATGAGGCGGGGGTTACCCATGAGTGTGCGGGCAACAGTGAGCATTTGCTGCTCACCGCCGCTCATATGCAAGGCTTGGCGGTGGGTCATGCCGGCCAGGTTGGGAAACAGGGCGAAGAGGCGTTCGGGAGTCCAGGGCTGTTGGCCTGGCGCCGCCGGGCGCCGTCCCGTGGCCAGGTTCTCGTTCACAGTGAGATCAGTGAACACGCGCCGGTCTTCGGGCACGTAGCCGAGGCCGGCACGGGCAATTCGGTAAGGTGGCCAGCCACTGATCTCCCGGCCCTCGAACTGCACACTGCCACTACGGCGCGCGACCAGTCCCATGATGGCCTTCAAGGTGGTGGACTTGCCGGCGCCATTGGGACCGGTGAGCGCCACCACTTCACCGGGGGCCACGCTCAGATCGATATCAAACAAAATATGCGCCTGCCCGTACCAGGCATTCAAGCCTTCGACGCGAAGCAGTGGCGTGCGGTGTGCGTGCGCGGTGATGTTATCGCGGCTCAAGACGAAACCCTCCCAGATACACTCGCTGCACCTCGGTGCTTGCCGCCACCTCATGGGGTTGGCCACGAGCGATCACTTCGCCGCTGGCGAGCACCACGATCTGGTCGGCGTGGGCAAACACCACATCCAGGCTATGCTCGGTGAACAGTACGCCCAGCTGGTTCTCGCGCGTGAGCTTGCGCGTTAGAGACATGAGGGCGTGACGCTCTTCGCGCGCCATGCCTGCAGTAGGTTCGTCCATCAGCAGCAAACGGGGCTCGCCCGCCAGTGCAACTGCCAGTTCCACCCGTTTGATGTCGCCATAAGCGAGTTCGGCGCAGGGGCGGTTGGCCTGTGCGGCCATATCCACCCGACTCAACAAGGCCAGGGCCTCCTCCTTGAATTGCGAACGCAAGGGCCGCCACAGCCGCCAGTTGCGGCCGTGCCAAGAGGCCAGCGCCAGCTGTACGTTCTCGCATACCGTCATGGAAAGAAACAGCGCGGGAATTTGGAAGGTACGACCTACGCCATGGCGCCAGATGCGCCTTGGCGCCAGCCCGTCTACCCGGCGCCCGTGGAGCAGCACACGGCCGTGGTCGGGCTTGAGCTGGCCATTGATGAGATTGAAGCAGGTGGATTTGCCAGCCCCGTTGGGGCCGATCAAGGCCAGCATCTGTCCTGCATGAACGTCAAAGCTCACATTCGACACTGCCTGCACCCCCCCAAACGCGCGGCTGAGGCCTTGTACCTGAAGCAGCGCAGTTTGGTGGTGTTGCAGCGATGAGGAAGTTGCCTGGCTCATGATGCTTGTAGCCGTGTGTGGCCCCTCCAGCTTGGCCAACGCAAACCTGCAATGCCATGCGGCGCCAGCAGAACCAGCACGAGGATGATAAGCCCGAGTAGTGCCTGCCAATAGTCGGTGGCCCGTGCTACCGAATCGTGCAGCCAGGTGAACACGCTTGCGCCCACCATTGGGCCTGCTAAGGTGTGCAAACCGCCCAGCAATACCATCACCAGACCATCGACCGAGCGCTCGATACCCAAGACCTGGGGTGCGATGCTGCCCTTGGCAAACGCGTAGAGCGCGCCCGACAAGCCACACACCCCGCCGGCAACCAGGAATGCCAGCCATTGCGTGCGCCGAACCGACAAGCCGATGGCTTCGGCCCGCAGCGGCGCATCGCGGCAGCCGCGCAGACTGTAACCGTAGGGTGAGAATATGGCGCGCCGCAGGGCGTACACACCGGCAGCGGCAAACGCCAGAGTGAGCCAATAATAGGCGGCGGGAGAGCTCAGCCAGGCGTCGGGCCACAAGCCGATCAAGCCATTGCTGCCACCGGTCACGCTTTCCCACTGATACGCCAGAGCCCACACCAGTTGGGCAAAGGCCAGCGTGAGCATGGCCAGATACACCCCGCTCAGGCGCACGCAGAACCAGCCGAACACCACCGCACCCGCCAGGGCCACCAGCGGCGCCAGGGGCAGGGCGGCTGTCATGGGCAGGTTCCAGCCCTGCATGAACCAGGCGGCGCCGTAGGCGCCCAGGCCAAAGTAAAGGGCATGGCCAAAGCTGTCCATGCCGCCGGGCCCCATCAAAAAATGCAGCGACGCAGCAAACAGAATGGCGATGAGAATTTCGGTGAGCAAGATGGTGGTGTAGGGCCACACCTGCGTGGTGAGAGGGATGACCGCCAACAGCAACAGCACCAGCAGGCTCAGCCAGCGGGTGCGCGGCCTCCAGGGTTTCAGCAGGGGTGCGCGTTGCAGCTCGCGGCTCTGCGCTGGTGGCCGACCCAACAGGCCCCACGGCCGCCAAACGAGCACGATGGCCATCACCAGGAACTCGGCCGCCAGCGTCATCTGTGAGAGCTGCATGGTATGCCCGAGCAAAGTTATTTCGCCGGCCGCTGTGAGCAGGGCTTGAATCACGCCAATCAGAGCCGCCGCCAGAAACGCGCCAGTGATGGAGCCCAGGCCGCCCACCACCACCACCACAAAAACGCTGGCCAGAATGTCGAGATCCAACGCCAGGCTGGCAGGTACGCGCGGGCCTTGCAGCGCGCCCCCCAGGCCGGCCAGGAAGCAGCCCAACGCAAACGCCGAAGTGAACAGCCAGGCTGGGTTCACCCCCAACGCGCTCAACATCTCGCGATCCTGGGTAGCGGCGCGAATGAGTGTTCCCCAATGGGTGCGATACAGAAGCAGCCATAAGCCGCCCAGCACCAGTGGCGCCACAGCAATAAGGAACAGGTCGTAGCTGGGAAAGCGTGCGCCCAGCACGCTCACAGCCCCTTCCAGCCCGGGCGCCCGCGGACCAAACAGATCGACCGGCCCCCAGATATGTTGGGCGACATCGCCGATGATCAACACCAGCGCGAAGGTGGCCAATAGTTGGAAGAGTGCTGGCGAGCGATAGGTGCGCCGCAACACCAGCACCTCGGCCACAGCACCTACTGCGCCCACCAGCAACGCCGCGGCCAGCACCGCCAGCCAGTAGCCGGCCGCCGTGGCGCCCCAAGCAGCGGTAGCGCTGTAGGCTAGGTACACGCCCAGCATATAAAAGGAGCCGTGGGCAAAGTTGACGATGCGGGTGACGCCGAAGATCAGCGACAAACCTGCGGCCACCAGAAACAAGGCGCTGGCGCTGGCCAGGCCATTGAGCAGCTGGATGAGGAGCCCGGCCAGGGTCATGGCGCGTACCGCATCAATCGGCAGGACGCAGCTCGCGCACGACCTCGTCTGGTGGTTGCAGTTCGCTACCGTCGAGATAGTGAATATCCACCATCACGCCGCGTTTATCTTCTACCGCTGTGCGACCCACATACACGCCCATGGTGGACTGGTGATCGAGTTCACGATAAGTGATGGGGCCGAATGGCGAACTGAGCGTGAGTCCGCGAAAGGCTTCCACCAACGCTTCGGTATCGGTGCTGCCGGCGGCACGAATGCCCTCGGCCAGGGAATGCAAGGCGGCATAGCCCACGACCGAGCCTAACCGGGGGTAGTCATCGAAGCGCTCGCGGTAGGCCGCCACAAAAGCTTCATTCTCTGGGGTGTCGATGGCGTACCAGGGATAACCGGTGACCACCCAGCCTTCGGGAGTTTCCGCCCCGAGAACATCAATGTATTCGGGCTCGCCGGTGAGCAACGACACCACATCCACGGTCTCGAACAGCCCCCGCGTATTGCCTTCGCGCACGAAGCGCGAGAGGTCGGTGGCAAACAAAATGTTGAAGACTGCGTCGGGCTGGGCGCTGGCCAGTGCCTGCACCACACTGCCGGCGTCGACCTTGCCCAGGGGGGTGGCGATTTCCGCTACAAACTCCACATCGGGCTGTTGCTCTTTCAGCAGTTGCTTGAAATGTCGCAGCGCCGACTGGCCATATTCATAGTTGGGATACACCACCGCCCAGCGCTTGTGATTCATGGCTGCCGCCTCGGGCACCAAGGCGGCTACCTGCATATAGGTGGAAGGACGCAAGCGGAAAGTGTAACGGTTGCCTTGCTCCCACGTGATTTTGTCGGTGAGCGGCTCGGCGGCCAGAAAGAACACCTTTCGCTGCTTGGCGTAATCGGTGAGGGCCAGCCCGGTGTGCGACAGAAACCCGCCGAACAGCAGCTCGGCGCCTTCGCGCCGCCGCAACTCTTCGGCGGCACGCACCGCATCGCCAGGGTTGGCATTGTCGTCGCGCCAAGTGACTTCCAGGGGGCGCCCCAATACGCCGCCCGCCTCGTTCACTTCTTCAAGGGCCAGTTGCCAGCCTTGTCGGTAGGGCTCAAGGAAGGCCGGCTGGTTCTTGTAGCTGTTGATTTCGCCAATGCGTATGGGTTCCGCAGCCATGCCCGACGCCGGCAGAAGCGCCAATGCCAGAGACAGGCCGACGCCTGCCAGACTGCTCAAACGCCCTGAGCGTCGCGTTGCCATCACCACGGATCTCCTGAAGATAATTATGCTCAATTTGAGCATAATTAGGCCAAAATTAAGGCGGATAAAAAGAAGGTATGCGCACCGCTGCTGACGCGCGAAAAAACGAATACTAGCGAGGACGGCGTTTTGCTGTCAATGCTTTTTGCACAAAAAAATGCGCAGCTCGGGAAGAGCGTGCGCATTGAACCATTGAGCTGGTTTGAGCACTCGGCCAGCCTTGGCCGAGTACCGGCATTACTTCAGCTTGGCTTCTTTGTATTCAACATGCTTGCGCGCCACCGGATCGAACTTCTTGATGAGAAGCTTCTCGGGGGAATTGCGCTTGTTCTTGGTGGTGGTATAGAAATGACCGGTGCCAGCAGTGGACTCTAGCTTGATCTTTTCACGAACGCCTTTTGTGGCCATGACGATCTCCTGAAATCGGGTAGGGCAGGGTTAAACGGATTCGCCGCGGGCGCGCATCTCGGCCAGCACCGCATCGATTCCTTTTTTGTCGATCGTGCGCAGCGCAGACGTGCTCACGCGCAGACGAACCCAACGGTTCTCGCTCTCTACCCAGAACCGACGAGATTGCAGGTTGGGCAGAAAGCGGCGCTTGGTTTTGTTGTTGGCGTGGGAAACATTATTACCCACCATCGGCTTCTTGCCGGTTACCTGGCATACACGCGCCATGACCAAACCTCTTTCGTGAAAATTTCTGTTGATTGGAAAATTGCGCTATGAGCGCGCACGATCAGCAAGCAAGCAGCAAAGTCAAAAACTGAAGAAGGCCGGGCGCAAAAGCCCCAGCCACTTGCTCGTGTCATCTGGCGTGCCAGTACCGCAGCTGTTGCCCAGCCTACGCCGTTGCCTAGGCTTGATGGACGGCCGATTGCCCGATGACAGCAGGCAATCAACGCAGCAAAATCTGATGAACACGCGATTCTAGCAGTGAACCGCCTAGTTGACAAGGCAGCCAACTGCGCCGACGGGTTCAGGCATTGCACGCCCAGCTCACAATGCCCTCAGGACCACCGCACCGCGCGGCCTTACTGCACCGACAGGTTCAGCGCCTCCACAATCGGACGCCATTTGGCGCTGTCTTGAGCCATCAGTACCACGGTGGTGGTGGCATCGGCATAGACGGGATCGAGGCCAATGGTAAGAATGCGCTCCTGCACCTGAGGGTCGCTCATGATTTCGCCCAGGGCCGCCTCCCAGGCCGCTGCCACAGTGTCGGGTGTGCCAGTCGGTACCATGGTGTACAGGTTGAAGCGCACGTTGTAATCGGGGTAGCCCGATTCTGCGATAGTGGGTGCATCGGGTAGAAAGGGCGAACGATCCGCCGTAGAAACGGCGAGCGCCCGCAACTTGCCGGCTTCTATGTGAGGCAAGGTGTTGGAAATGCCCACGAATCCGGCCTGCACCTCATTCGACAGAATCGCCAGCACTGCCGGTGCATTGCCTTTGTAGCTGATGTAGTCGAGGTCGATGTCGGCGGCGTCCAGAAAGGCCTCGAACGTGAGGTGGCCGGGTGCGCCACTGCCGCCCGAGCCATAATGCATGCGTTCGGCCTTGGCCAGGGCCACGAACTCTTCCAGGGTCTGTGCCGGCACTTCGGGATTCACCACCAGCACCAGAGAAATGCCGCCGGTGATGCCCACTGGCCGCAGTGCGTTGGCTGCATCGAAAGGCATGGTGTCGCGGTAGAGCACCGGATTCACCGTGAACACTGTATCGGTGGTGAGCAAGAGTGTGCGACCATCGGGCTCGGCTTCTGCTGCTGCGGCGGCGCCGATGTTGCCGCTGGCGCCGGGCCGGTTGAGCACGACCAGCGTGCGGTCGTAGCGCTTGGAGATTTCATCGGCCAACACCCGGCCGATCGCGTCTACCGGGCCGCCGGGGCTGAATGGTGCGATCAGCGTGAGAGTGCCTTCTGGTAGGGCGTCGATGGGTGATTCGGCATGCGCCGGGGCCAGACCCAGCAAGCCCAATAAGCTGACGCCGAGCAGCGTGTGGCGCCATGCGCGGGTGAAACTAAAAAGCGTGAACTTGTTCATGAGTGTCTCCTCCATTCCGGAAGTGTGTCTGTCGTGACTGTCGTGGTGGTCAAGCCAGGTCGTGGACCTCGGGGCGTACCATTCTGGACGAGGGCCTGGCCTTGGCTTCTTCCGCCTGCAGGGCGGTTTCTGCTTGTTCCTCAGCAATCAACTGACCCAGGCGGCGCCTGAAATGAGTGAGAGCTGCATCGGCGGTGACCGCAATCATCGGGAACTCGGGGTCGTCGTCCAGCACCTGTTGTTGCGCTTCGATGAGCGCCTTGTCTTCGTGAAAACCTTCGATCAGGCTGGCGTGCAGGGATCGTGAAACGGTGTAGTCGTCGCCCTCGAAGTTGTTGAGGTAATTCCAGAAGAAGTGGGTGCTGCGGCGGGTTTCGGGCGTCATGAACTGGCAGTTGCGGTACTGGCGAACCCCGGGCGGATTGGCGCCTTCTACCGCTTGCCCGGCGGGCGCGAACATAGTCTCGAGAAAAAAGATGCCGGGAATATGCATGTGCCCGATGTTGCGGCGATCCACGCGTGCTTCGCGATCGGGAATGACCTTGGCGTGAAATGGGGGCGGCGCACTGTTGTAGTGCCAGCGCTCCACCCGAAAGCCGCTGGGCAGGCGCTCCATGGCCACCGGCTTGGTGGTGTAGGCGTATTCTTCCGAGCCACCCAGGGTGTTGGTATGCACGAAAGCCAGGTGAGCGAAATCGCTGAGATTGTCCACAATCAATAGATAGTTGGCCTTGTAGTGCATGTAATGCGGCACGCCCTTCCAGGCCGGGTCGCGCAGATAGGGGTAGTCGATGATCAGCCCGGGGTCGGCTTTGGCAGGGTCGCCCATCCACACCCAGACTAGGTGATCCTTCAATTCAACGGGGTAGCTCCGCACGCCCAGTTTGGCGGGGATCTTGTCCTGGCCCGGAATCTGGATGCATTTGCCCGAGGCATCGAACTTGAGTCCGTGATACATGCACCGCACGCAGTCTCCCTCGCGTCGCCCCATCGACAGGGGTGCGCCTCGGTGACAGCAACGATTCTCCAGCGCCACGGGCTTGCCGCTTTCTCCCATGAAGAGCACAACGGGCTCCTCCAAAAGGGTGCGCGCCAGCAGCTTGCCGTCGATCAACTCGTGGTCCCAGGCAGCCACGTACCAACAATTGCGCAAAAACATATGCCTCTCCGATGCCGAGTGAATGTTGAAGACCCTATGCCTGGCCAGCAGCAAACCCGCGGCCCTTTTGGCGACCCGCAGGTGGAACCTGCCGGCGAGGTCTTCCCGTACCTTGCATCGTAGGGAGTGACAAAATCCGGATAAACGGCTTATCGTGGAAACACTATCCAGGATTCTGAACAATGAACTGGGACGACCTCAATATCTTTTGTCATGTCGTCGAGTTT
>JAJUJN010000420.1 GCA_029265335.1 Alcaligenaceae bacterium | reverse complement strand
TTATCACGCTCGAGTCCGATAAAGCCTCCATGGAGATTCCTGCCGAACATGGCGGGGTCATCACCGCACTCAAGGTGAAGGTGGGCGACAAGGTCGCTCAAGGTACCGTCATTGCCGAAGTCGAGCCGGTCGATTCGGAAGCTGATGAAGCCGATGAGTCTGAAGGCGCAGCTGCCGCAGAAGATGGCAGCGAGGAGGGCGCCGAAAAATCCAGTTCGCAACCAGACAGTGCCAAAGACGACAGCTCCACTGCTCGCACCGACGAAGCATCTGCCCCAGACACCCGTAGCCGTCCGGCCGCCACCACTTCGGCACCGCAGGCTGCCTCGTGGCAGGGCGAGGCCGACGAGGAATGTGATGTTCTGGTGCTGGGCGCAGGGCCTGGCGGCTATTCCGCAGCGTTCCGTGCGGCCGATCTCGGCTTGAATGTCATTTTGGTGGAGCGCTATCCCACGTTAGGGGGCGTTTGTCTCAACGTGGGTTGCATCCCCTCCAAAGCGCTGCTGAATTCCGTGGGAGTGATGGAATCGGCACTGGCCATGGCCGATAACGGCATTCGCTTTGCCCAACCCAGCATTGAACTCGACGCCTTGCGCCGTTTCAAGACCGATGTAGTGGGCAAGCTCACTGCTGGCTTGGCCGGCATGGCCAAGTCGCGCAAGGTGAAGGTTCTGCAAGGCGTGGGGCGCTTTGTGGACCCACACCATCTCAAAGTGAGTGGCGATGCCAACACGGTGGTGGCGTTCAAGCACGCGATTATCGCCGCCGGCAGCGAGTCGGTGAAGCTGCCTTTCTTGCCCGACGACGAGCGTGTGGTGGATTCCACCGGAGCGCTCGAGCTCCGCGCCATTCCGGAGCGCATGCTGGTGATAGGAGGCGGCATTATCGGGCTCGAAATGGGCACGGTGTATTCTGCGCTCGGCAGCCGCCTCGATGTGGTCGAGATGCAAGACGGCTTCATGCCGGGAACTGATCGCGATCTGGTTCGTGTCTGGCAAAAATTCAATGCCCACCGTTTCGACAACATCATGCTGGAAACCCGCACCGTCAGCGCCGAGGCTCGCGACGATGGCATCTGGGTAAGTTTCGAGGGCGAAAACGCTCCCGCCGAGGCGCAGCGCTACGATCTGGTCCTCCAGGCTGTGGGGCGCAAGCCCAACGGCGGCAGTATCGGCGCGCAAGATGCCGGCGTGCAGGTCGACGATCGCGGCTTCATCCCGGTCGACAGTCAGATGCGTACCAACGTGCCGCACATTTTTGCCATTGGCGATTTGGTGGGGCAGCCCATGCTGGCCCACAAGGCGGTGCACGAAGGACACGTGGCGGCCGAGGCTGCGGCCGGCGAGAAAAGTCATTTCGACGCCCGGGTGATACCGTCGGTGGCCTATACCGACCCAGAAGTCGCCTGGGTGGGCCTCACCGAAGACGAGGCCAAGGCCAATGGGGTGAAGGTGCGCAAGGGGCTGATGCCCTGGGCGGCCTCGGGGCGCGCCATCGCCAACCAACGCGACGAAGGCTTCACCAAGCTGCTGTTCGATGCAGAAGACGGACGCATCGTGGGTGGTGGAATCGTGGGCACGCACGCCGGCGATCTCATTGGCGAGGTGGCCCTGGCAATCGAGATGAATGCCGATTCCGTAGACATCGGCAAAACCATTCATCCACATCCCACACTGGGTGAATCCATCGGCCTGGCCGCCCTGGCAGCCGACGGCGCCAATACCGACCTGCCTCCCGCACGTAAAAAATAGTGCTGCGCACGTGCTAGGCAACTCCGTGATTTGTCCATAGAATGGACGTCGCTCTCATTTTAAAAGCAAAACCCTACGAGAGCAGTCACATCGATGGCAAATCACGGAGACAAATATGCACCTTGCACGCTACTTGGCCGGCATCGCCGGCTCGTTCGCATTGCTTGCCGCCGCGCAAGCTGAAAACTTCCCCGATCGACCCATTACACTGATTGTGCCTTTTTCTCCCGGCGCGTCTGCCGACGGACTGGCTCGCCTGATGGCCAACGAGTTGGGTAACCAGTTGAGTCAAGCCGTGGTGGTGGAGAATCGCCCGGGCGCCGGCGGCGCCACTGGCCTCATGGCGCTCGCCCGCGCCGAACCCGACGGCTACACCTTGAGCATGGGGGCCACAGGCGCCATTGCGGTCAACCCTCACCGACGCGATAGCGCGCCTCTCGACCCGAGCACCGAACTGACGCCAGTGGCCAAGGTGGGGTCGCCTCAGAAAACG
>JAJUJN010000387.1 GCA_029265335.1 Alcaligenaceae bacterium | reverse complement strand
GGTCCGCGCGATGAGCAGCCCGCAGAACTTCGTGAGGTGATCGACGGTCTGCTCACCGCGCTGGCCGATGCTGAACTCCAGCTCACGCGTCTGAACGTGGACGGCCCGCCCGACCCCGCACCACCCGGCGCACGCCTCACCTCGCTCGCCGAAGAAACAACGGCCGCGATCGAGTCTTTGCCGCGCATCAAGAAAGCCGTCGACGCGGTCGTGCCAGCCGGCGACGAGTTGGTAGACGACCCGGCCGCTCCCCGCTTCGAAGTGGCCCATCTCACTTATGAGCTACGACAAATGATTCGCTGCGTGCAGCGCATCCACGACGACGTGCTCGCCTTGCTCGCTTCGCGCGAGCAAAATTCGCTCAGTGAGGAGCCCGCAGAAAATGATAGAAGTTACGAATCATCCCTGCCGTCGCTCCCCAAATGAAGAAACGACCATAGGGCATTGAGTAGTAGCTGCGTACCGGGCCGCCAGGCACATCCACCTTGTGCAGGCGATGGTTGCTGGGATCCATCAAAAATTGCAGCGGCACTTCGAACGCCTCGGCCACCTCGAAGGAATCGAGGTGCAGGTCGAAAGGCGGGTGGATAAGCCCCACCACCGGTGTCACGCGGTAACCCGTGATGGTGAAGTAATCGGGCAAATTGCCCAGAATGTGCACGTCGTCGCGTATCAATCCCACTTCTTCTTCGGCTTCACGCAGGGCCGTATCTACCGCGTCGACATCGCCCGGATCGGCTCGCCCGCCCGGAAACGCCACCTGTCCGGCATGATCATGCAGATGGCTGGTGCGCAAAGTGAGCAGCATGGTGGGCCCGCCGGCTCGCAGCACGATCGGAATCAGCACCGACGCAGGTCGCAGCAAGGCCACCCGCCCCGTCTGCGTACGGCTCTCGTCGGTCACTTCGGGGGTCCAGAGCACGGAATCGCGCGCGAATCGTTCTTGAATCCCCTCGGGGGTGAGGCGAACCACCGGCACCGCCGGTAGTGATGCATCGACTTCGTAAGGTTGTTCTACCGGGTCGAAAACCGGCACTGCAGGGCCCGAACGGCTTGCCACGAATACACACCTGAATAAAAAAAGGTACTCGTATTAGAGTACCTTTTTATGGAGACGACTGAGCCGGTATCAGGCGTTGGCCGCCTTTTTATCGGTTCTGCGCACCAACTTTTCTTTGATGCGTGCCGACTTGCCCGAACGCTCACGCAGATAGTACAGCTTGGCGCGACGCACGGCGCCACGACGCTTCACTTCGATGGAGGCGATCTGGGGAGAATACAGCTGGAATGTGCGCTCCACGGATTCACCCGAAGAAATCTTGCGCACAATGAACGAAGAGTTGAGGCCACGGTTGCGGCGACCGATCACTACGCCTTCGTAGGCCTGCACACGCCGGCGAGTGCCTTCTACCACGTTCACATTGACTACCACGGTATCGCCGGGGCCAAAATCGGGATGAGTGCGATCGCCCATGACGCGTTGCATCTCTTCCTGTTCCAGAATCTGGATGAGGTTCAATTTACTCTCCTGGGTCATCTTGCTCGGGCGATGGGGCTTTGCCACGGGCAGCCTGTTATGGCCAGACCGTGTGGGTAAACCCATAATGGGCTCTGTGGAACCCGATACTCCCCGGCAGAGGATGAGTCAAATAATGGGATGCTGCTCGAATGGATTTTTGAGCAACTCGCGATCATAACACGTTTGATCAGGTTTCGGCGGCACGCCTGGCCCGCGCCAGCACTTCCTCGTCGTACTCGTTCAGCCAGCCCTGCTCCCTCGCACGTTCGATGAGGTCTGGGCGGCGCTGCTGCGTGATCAGCAGGCTCTGTTCACGCCGCCAGCGAGCGATCTGACCATGATGACCGGAGAGCAGCACGGCAGGTACTGCCTCGCCATCGTGCGTTTCTGGGCGCGTGTAGTGTGGGCTGTCCAATAAGCCAGACAACGAACTGTCGAAGGAATCCTGAGCGGCCGATTGAGTGTGGTTGAGTGCGCCTGGCAAAAGTCGGACGGCGGCGTCGAGCATGGGCAACAAAGCTGCCTCGCCGCCCGAAAGCACAAAATCACCCAGCGACCATTCCTCATCGACGTGGCGATCGATGAAGCGCTGATCGATGCCCTCGTAGCGACCACAAACAAAGATTGCTCCCTGGGAGCGTGCCAGCTGTCGCGCGTGCTCTTGATGAAAGCGTTCGCCGCCCGGGCTCAGCAACACAACCGGGGCCCGCAAGCTACCCATTTCGTCGCGCGCCACGCGAACCGCCGCCAGGGCTTCTGCTAACGGTTCCACACGCATCACCATGCCCGGCCCGCCGCCAAACGGACGGTCGTCGACGGTGCGATGCACATCGTGAGTGAAATCGCGCGGATTCCAGGCATGAAGTTGCCACAGCCCGCGGGCATGGGCACGACCGCTCACGCCGGAGTGTGTTACGGGCTGAAAGAAGTCGGGGAAGAGCGTCAGCACATCGATCCGCATCAGTGACTCCGCTCATGTGAGGGTAAGGCCAACCCCGGAGTTTGACGATGATACGGGGCGTGACTCTTGAAAGTGCTCTCGGGAGCTAGAAGCTCTCGGGCCAGTTGGTGAGTATGGTTCGCTG
>JAJUJN010000340.1 GCA_029265335.1 Alcaligenaceae bacterium | reverse complement strand
CGGCCAGGTCGGCTTCGCTGAGCGGCGTGAGTTCGCCCTCGGCGTCGGGCAAATGGTTCACCACTACCGCCACCGACAGCCGCTGCAACTGACCCACGGCGTGCTGCAAGTGGGTAATGGTGCGATCCACTTCATAGTTGGTAGTGGTTTCGCGGCGCGCCCGGCCTTCCTGGTCGAGCTCGCCCGCCATGCCGGCTTCGGCGAGCTCGGCCTGAGCGGCGTTGGCGCCGTCGAGGCCTTCGGCGAGCTCCACTGCGGCTTCGTCGGCCAGGTCGGGGTTGATGATGGGCGCCACCGGGTCGAGCGGTGGCTGATTGCTGAGGGCGCCCGGGATGCCTTGAGGCAGAGCCACATCGCCTTCGCGGGATTCCAGCGTTTGCTGGCTGCGCACCGCCGCGGTGCCGGGCATCTGGTTGGGTCGGTAGGCTTCCGAGGTTTCTTCACGGCGGGTGAAGTCGAGTTGGGCGGTCACCTGTGCCCGAGCGTTACCGGGGCCCACCAGCGGCGTGAGAATCGCCTCGATGCGCTGGGCGTAGCTGCGTTCGATCTCGCGCACCAGGCGCAGCTGGGAATCGTCGAGCCCGCGACCGTCGCCGTCTTCGTCGGAGAGCAGACGGCCGTGTTGGTCGACGATGGAAATATGCGCCAGGGTCAGGTCGGGCACGCTCGCGCTCACCAAATGCGCCACTGCCGCCACCTGGGCGGGGTCGAGCGTGCGCCCCGGGTAAAGATGCACCAACACCGAGGCCGTGGGGGGCTGACGGTCGCGCACAAAGAGAGATTGCCGCGGAATGGCCAGGTGCACACGCGCGCTCTCCACCGCTTGCACCGACTCGATGGAGCGCGCCAGCTCGCCTTCCAGAGCCCGCTGGTAATTCACCTGCTCGCTGAACTGGCTGGCGCCGAAAGGGGTGTCGTCAAGCAATTCAAAGCCCACCGAGCCGCCACGCGGCAGACCTTGCGAGGCTAAGTGCAGCCGGGTTTCGTGCACGCGATTGGCAGGCACCATGAGCGCGCCGCTGCCGGCCTGAAACTCGTAAGGCACGTTCATCTGGGTCAGGGTGGCGATGATCGCACCGCCGTCGCGCTCGTTCAGATTGGTGAAAAGCACCTGGTAGCCCGGGCCGCGGCTCCATAGCAGCGCCGCCACCAGCAGCGCCACCACGAGCGCACCGCCCACCAGCAAGGCCACCGGGGGCAGGGCACGAGCCCGTTCGATGAGATTGCTGATGGCAGGTGGCAGCGACGAAGGCGCACTGCGTGTCGCGCTGGTCATGGCGCCCACACTCCGGCGGCAGCATCGTGCGGGATTCGCCCACAGCAAAGCGCCCAGGCAGGAGGCTCCTGGGCGTTGAAGGTATTAAAGAATGGTGAGAACAAACCGTTAATCAGCAACATGGGCCAATCTGAATTAGGGGGCCAGGGCACAAGCCCGCTGGAGAGTTGGCCCAGCGCGCGCTGCACCGGGCCTTCCACCTTCAGCTTGGCAGTGATTATGGCGCGGCAGCCCGCGTGGCCAAGGCGAGATAAAGCCGGTGTTTGTGCGGTATTTGTCGCGTATGGCCCGCAGAGCCCTACGTTAGTATCCGGCAAACTCTGGTCACAATTCGCCTTTTTTCGCTTCTTATGACGCCTAAACTTCTCGACACCATGCAGGCGCTGGCCGCACAGGCCGCCAATCGCAGCGCAGCCACGCCTGCTGCCTTGGCCAGCACTGCGCCCGACCCGGCCAATTTTGCTCAGGCTCTGCAAAATTCCCTGGCCCGCATCAGTCAGGCCCAAGACAGCGCCAACAGTCTGCGCCAGGCCTACGAACTGGGAGCGTCGGGGCTGTCGCTCGATCAGGTCATGATCGAATCGCAAAAGGCCAGCATCGCGTTTCAAACGGCAGTGCAGGCCCGCACCCGTCTCAGTGCCGTGTTTCAAGAGATTTCCAGCATGCCGGTGTAAGTCGCGGCCGCGCCTCGTGCGTTCGGTCGCAAGGCCGAGCGTTTCTTCGTTCAGCCTTTCAAGCTTCCATGCGCAACAACCAGCCCATCTACGATTCCGAATATCTGCTGCGCGACGATCAATACCTGATCTCGCGTACAGACCTCAAGGGTCGCATCGTGTATGCCAACCCGGCCTTTATCGAAGTCAGCGGCTTTTCGCGTGATGAGCTACTGGGCAAGGCGCACAATATCGTGCGTCATCCGCACATGCCGCCCGCGGCCTTCGCCAACCTGTGGGACACCATCAAAAAGGGTGACACCTGGGTGGGCTACGTCAAAAACCGCCGCAAGGATGGTGGTTTTTACTGGGTGCTCGCTACTGTGTCGCCCATTTATCAGCAGGGCGAATTGGTGGGCTACGGCTCGGTACGAGTCAAGGCCGATGCCGAAACCACCGCGCTTATGGACGAGCGCCATCGGCAGATCATGGCCGGCGAGCTCACCGGCTGGCGGCTCGATCGCGGTCAGTTCAAACCCGCGGGCTGGCGTGCCTTGCCGTCGCGCCTGGCAGTATGGCGAGCCGATACCCTCGGCGCTCGCGTGGCCTGGCTCACCGGCAGTGCTCTGGTGGGCTTTGCCGCCATGGCGGCGGTGGGCATTTACGGCGCTACCCTGCCGCCAGAAGAAGCCGATTGGCTGGTGCCCACCCTTATCGGCATGGCATTGGCCGGCACGCTTTGGCTGGGTGGGCTGGGGGTTTCTCTGGTGCGCACCGTGTGGAAGCCGCTGCGCGAGGCGCTGGAGTTTGCCCGCCAGATCGGCGCCGGCAACGTGGAAGGCCTGCAGATCCAGCCTGCGCGTGGTGAGGTGGGCGAACTCATGTTTGCCCTGGAAATCATGCGCAAGAGCCTGGTGAGCATTGCTCACGACATGAACGACAGCGTGGGCGGGGTGGTGAGCGGCGCGCAACGCATTGCGCGCGGCAACAACGATCTGGCAGGTCGCACCCAGCAACAGGCCGCGGCGCTCGAGCAAACCGCGGCGAGCATGGAGCAGTTTGCCGCCAGTGTGGCGCAAAATGCGGCCAATGCCGGCCAGGCCAGCG